>NZ_JBSFNC010000013.1:0-110195 GCF_053586895.1 Amycolatopsis sp. NPDC003731
GGCCGACGCCCTCGGCCTGCCCGAGGTCGGCGTCGAGGACAACTTCTTCGAGCTCGGCGGCGACTCGATCCTCAGCATCCGGCTCGTGTCCGAGGCGGCCAAGGCCGGCCTGCGGATCACCACCAAGGACGTCTTCCGGCACCAGACGATCGCCGCCCTCGCCGCGGCCGCCGGGGTGGCCGAGCCCGCGGCCGAGCGGCCCGCGGCGACCGGCGAGGTGCCCGTCACCCCGATCCAGCACTGGTTCCTCGACACCGACCCGGCCGACCCGGACCACTTCGTCCAGCAGCTGAGCGTCCGCCTCGCCGACGACGTCGACGAGGACCGCCTGCGCGCGGCGGTGAACGCGGTCGTCGCCCACCACGACGCCCTGCGGCTGCGCTTCCGCAAGACCGCCGGAGGCTGGACGCAAGCCCACGCCGAGCCCGGCGAGGCCGACGTCTTCGGCGCGGAAATCGACGTCGAACACGGCCCGCTCGTGCGCGCGGAACTGGACGGCACGATCCTGCGCCTGGCCGTGCACCACCTGGTGGTGGACGGCGTCTCGTGGCGGATCCTCCTCGAGGACCTCGACCACGCCTACCACGGACGCGCCCTGAGCGCCCGCACGACGTCCTTCCAGGAGTGGGCGAACCGGCTCGCCGAGCACGACTTCGCCGCCGACCTCCCGTACTGGCAGGCGGTCGAGGGCGCCCAGATCCCCGTGGACACCGACGGCGCCGGCACCGTGGCGAGCACCCGCACGGTCACCACCCGGCTCGACGCCGAGCTGACCCGGGCCCTGCTGCAGGACGTCCCGGGTGTCTACCGGACGCAGGTCAACGACGTGCTGCTGGCCGCCCTCGGCGGCGCCCTGCGCCGCTGGACCGGCACCGGCCGCGTGCTCGTCGACCTCGAAGGCCACGGCCGCGAAGACCTGTTCGACGACGTCGACCTGTCCCGCACGGTCGGCTGGTTCACGTCGATGTTCCCGGTCGCGCTCGACGTCCCCGACACCGGCGCCGGGGCCGTGCTCAAGTCCGTCAAGGAGCAGCTGCGCGCGATCCCGGCCCGCGGCCTGTCCTACGGCGTCCTGCGCCACTTCGCCGGGACCGCTCCCGCGGTGAGGCCCCGGCTCAGCTTCAACTACCTCGGCCGCTTCGAGGCCGAGGGCGAGCTGTACCGGGGCCTCGAGCGGGAGCTGGAACTCGAGCAGCACCCGGATGACGTCCGCGCGCACGCCGTCGACGTCGTCGCCCGGGTCACCGACGGCCGCCTGGAGATCACCTGGTTCTACTCGGACCAGCTCCACGCCGAGGCCACGATCCGGACCGTCGCCGACGACCTCGTGCACGGCCTCGCCGGGATCGTCGCGCACTGCACCGGGCCGGACGCCGGCGGCCGCACGCCGTCGGACTTCCCGCTCGCCGCCCTCGACCAGGCCGCGGTGGACCGGCTGGCCGGCGACGGCCGCGACGTCGAGGACCTCTACCCGCTCACCCCGGCCCAGGCCGGCATGCTCTTCCACCGGCTCACCGGCGGCGGCCGCCACGCCTACCTCCAGCAGGTGACGTTCGTGCAGAGCGGCGTCCCCGATCCCGCCGCGCTGGGCCGCGCCTGGCAGCGGGTGGTGGACCGGACCCCGGTGCTGCGCAGCCGGGTGGTCTGGGACGGCCTCGACGAGCCCGTGCAGGTGGTCCACCGGCAGGTCACCCTGCCGATCGAGTACCGCGACTGGACGACCGAGCCGGCCGACCTCGACGCCGTGCTGGCGGCCGACCGGGACACCGGCCTCGACCTGGGCGAGCTCCCGCTGATGCGGCTGCTGCTCGCGCGGGTCTCGGCGACCGAGGTCCGCGTGGTCTGGACGTTCCACCACCTGCTGCTCGACGGCTGGAGCCTCTTCCAGGTGCTCTCCGACGTCGCGGCGGCGCACGCCGGGCGCCCGCTGCCGACCCGCCGCCCGTTCCGCGACCACGTCCGGTGGCTGTCCGAACAGGACACCCCGGCCGCGGAAGCCTATTGGCGGGAACGGCTTTCCGGCCGGCCCGAGCCGGCCCTGCTGCGCACCGACCGCGCTCCGGCCGGGCACCCGGTCGAATCGACGGCCTCGCTGCGGATCGAGCTGCCCGCCGGGCCGCTGCGTGCCGCCGCGCAGCGCCACGGCCTCACCCTCAACACGCTCGTCCAAGGCGCCTGGGCGGTGCTGCTCGCCCGGCACACCGGCCGGCCGGAGGTCTGCTTCGGCACCACGGTCGCCGGGCGGCCCGCGGAACTGCCCGGGGCCGGCGAAATCACCGGCATGTTCATCACCACGCTGCCGGTGGTCGCCGACGTCGACGAGCGGGCCACGGCGGTGGACTGGCTGCGCGGCCTCCAGGACACCGAGGCCGGGGCGCGGCGGTTCGACCACCTGTCCCTGGCGCGCCTGCAGAACTGGGGCGGGGAGTTCGACAGCCTGCTCGTGTTCGAGAACTACCCGGTCACCGCGGAACTCGGGCTGCGGGATCTGCACGGCGTCGAGACGACCAACTACCCGCTCAGCGTCGTCGCCTACCCCGGCGAGGAGCGCCTGGAGTTCCTCTTCGGCTACGACCCCGAGCTGTTCGACGCCGACACGATCGCCGGGTTCGCCGGGCACCTGCGGACGGTGCTGTCCGAGCTCGCGACCCGGCCGCACGAGCCTCTTTCCCGGCTGCGCATGCTCACCGACGCCGAACAGCGCGCCGTCCTGGCCCGGGGGACCGGCGCCACGCAGGACGGCCCGGACACGACCGTGCCCGCGTTGTTCGCCGAGCAGGTCCGCCGCACGCCGGACGCGATCGCCGTCACCGGCGAAGAAACCCTGACCTACGCGGAGCTCGACACGCGGGCGAACCGGCTGGCCCGCCGCCTGCTCGACCTGGGCGCGCAGCGGGACGGCCTGGTCGGGCTGCTGCTCGGCCGCTCGGCCGACGTGGTCGTCGCCGAACTGGCGGTGCTCAAGGCCGGCGGCGCCTACCTGCCGCTGGACGCCCGAGCGCCCCGCAGCCGGCTGACCGCGCTGCTCGACGGCGCCGGTGTCCTGGTGACCGACGACTCCGGCCGGGCGCTCGCCACCGAGATCCACAGTGGACCGATCCTGTCGGTCGGCGAGCTCGGCGACGAACCGGCCGAGGCGCCGGACCTCCCGATCCGGCCGGCGAACCTGGCCTACGTCATGTACACGTCGGGCTCGACGGGGACGCCGAAGGGCGTGGCCGTCAGCCACCGGGACATCGTCGGCCTGGCCCGGGACCGGTCGTTCGCCGGCCCGGCGCACCGGACCGTGCTCATGCACTCGCCGCTGGCCTTCGACGCCTCGACGTACGAGGTGTGGGTGCCGCTGTTGAACGGCGGCCGCGTGGTCGTCGCGCCGCCGGGCGACCTCGACGCCGACGTCCTGCGCCGGCAGATCGGCGGGCACGGCGTGACCGCGGTGTGGCTGACCGCCGGGCTGTTCCGCCTGCTCGCCCAGGAAGACCCGGCCTGCCTGGCCGGGGCGGGCGAGGTGTGGACCGGCGGGGACGTCGTGCCCGCCGAGGCGATCCGCCAGGTGCGGGCCGCCTGCCCGGGCCTGACCGTCGTCGACGGCTACGGCCCCACCGAGACCACGACGTTCGCCACCCGGTTCGTGCTCGGGCCGGACGCGCCGGTGCCCGCCGTGGTGCCGATCGGACGGCCCCTCGACGGCATGGCCGCCTACGTCCTCGACCACGGGCTGCGGCCGGTGCCGCCGGGTGCCGTCGGCGAGCTGTACCTGGCCGGCACCGGTCTCGCCCGCGGCTACCTCGGGCAGCCCGCGCTGACCGCCGAACGGTTCCTGGCCGACCCCTTCGGCGCGCCGGGCGCGCGGATGTACCGCACCGGCGACCTCGTCCGCTGGGCTCCCGGCGACGTCTTGGAGTTCGCCGGCCGGGCCGACGACCAGGTGAAGATCCGCGGCTTCCGCGTCGAACTCGGCGAGATCGAGACGGCGCTGACCGCGCACCCGGACGTGACCGAAGCCGTCGTCGTCGCGGCCGTGCACGGCGGGGCCAAGCGGCTGGTCGCCTACGTCGTCGCGACCGGGACGCCGGACCTGCGCGAGTTCCTGCTGCGGACGCTGCCGGACTACCTCGTCCCGGCCGTGTTCGTGCCGCTGGAAGCCCTGCCGCTCAACGACAACGGGAAGGTCGACCGCCGGGCGCTGCCCGCACCCGACTTCGTGTCCGGGCTCGGGTACCGCGAGCCCGCGACGGACGCCGAGCGGCTGCTCGCCGGCATCTGGGCCGAGGTCCTGCGGGTCGGCCGCGTCGGCGCCGACGACAACTTCTTCGAGCTCGGCGGCGACTCGATCCTCAGCATCCAGGTGGTCTCGCGGGCCCGCCGGGCCGGCCTCGACCTGATGCCCGGACAGGTGTTCGACCACCCGACCGTCGCCGCGCTCGCCCTCGCCGCCACCCCGGCCGCGCCCGCCGCGGCCGACGCCGGGCCGGTGACCGGCGACCTGCCGCTGACGCCGGTGCAGCACTGGTACCTCGACCCGCGGCCGGTGCACCCCGAGCAGTTCGTCCAGTCCGTTTCGGTGGAGGTGCCCGACGCCACGGAGCTGCCGCGCGCGCTGCGCGAACTCCAGCTGCACCACGACGTCCTGCGCCTGCGGTTCACCCCCGAGGGCCCGCGTCACGCGCCCGACGCCCAGGACGTCCTCGACGCCACCATCGACCTGGAGCACGGGCCGCTGCTGCGCGCCGAGCTGTCCGGCACCACCCTGACGCTGGCCGCGCACCACCTGGTCGTCGACGGCGTGTCGTGGCGGATCCTCCTGGAAGACCTGGAAACCCTCCTGGCCGCCGGCGGGCTCCCGCCCAAGACGACGTCGTTCCGCGACTGGGCCCGCACCCTGGCCCGCCACACGGCCGACGGCTTCTTCGACGACGAACTCGACCACTGGACGGCCATCGACGCCGACCCGGCCCTGCCGGTCGACGCGACCGGTGACAACACCTACGGCTCGGCCCGCTCGGTGGTCGTGCGGCTGCCCGCCGAACCGACCCGGGCCGTGCTGCACGACGTGCCGGGGGCGTACCGGACGCAGGTCAACGACGTCCTGCTGACCGCGCTCGGCCGCGTCCTGCGCGACTGGACCGGCCGCGACCGCGTGCTCGTCGACCTCGAAGGCCACGGGCGGGAAGACCTGTTCCCCGGCGTCGACCTCTCGCGGACCGTCGGCTGGTTCACCTCGATCTTCCCGGTCGAACTGACGTCGTCCGGCGAGGACTGGGGCGAAGCCCTCAAGGCGACCAAGGAACAGCTGCGCGCGATTCCCCGCCGCGGCCTCGGCTACGGCGCCCTGCGCTACCTGGCCGGCCGCGTCCCGCGCCTCGCACCCCGGATCAGCTTCAACTACCTGGGCCGCTTCGACCACGGCGGAAGCCTGGGCGGCGCCGCGCACCCCGACCAGACGCGGGCGCACCAGCTCGACGTCGTGGGCGCGGTCGTCGGCGACGAGCTGGAACTGACCTGGCACTACTCCGCGGGTGTGCACACCGAGGCGACCGTGCGCCGGCTGGCCGACGCCCTCCTCGCCGCGCTCACCGGGATCGTCGGGCACTGCGCCCGGCCGGACGCCGGCGGCCGCACGCCGTCGGACTTCCCCCTCGCCCGCCTCGACCAGGCCGCGGTGGACCGCCTCGCCGGCACCGGCCGGACGGTCGAGGACATCTACCCGCTCACCCCGATGCAGTCGGGCATGGTCTTCCACAGCCTCGTCGACGGCGCGGCCGGGACCTACCTCAACCAGGTGCGCCTGCGGCTGACCGGCATCGGCGACCCCGAGCGCCTCGCCCAGGCGTGGCAGCAGGTGGTCGCGGACACGCCGGTGCTGCGCACCCGCGTCGTCTGGGAGGGCCTCGACGAACCCGTTCAGGTCGTCGAGCGGAAGGTCACCGTCCCGGTCGTCCACCTCGACTGGAGGACGCTGGACGACGACGAGCGCGCCCGCGAGCAGGACCGGTTCCTCGACGCGGACCGGGCCGAGGGCTTCGACCTGACGGCCGCGCCGCTGCTGCGGCTGGCGTTCGCGCGGCTGCCCGGCGGCGATCTGCTGCTGGTGTGGACGTTCCACCACGTGCTCCTGGACGGCTGGAGCGCCGCGCAGGTGTTCGGCGAGGTGTGCGCCCGGTACGCGGGGGCCGCCGTGCCGGGGCACCGGCCGCCGTTCCGCGAGTACCTGCGCTGGCTCGGTGACCAGGACACCACGGCCGCCGAAATCCACTGGCGCGAGCAGCTCGCGGGGTTCCGGACGCCGACGCCGTTGCCCTACGACCGCCGTCCGGTGGAAGCCCACCGCGCGCGGTCCGCGGCGTCGGTCCGGGTGTCGGCGCCCGCCGACGGGCTGCGGGAGCTGGCGCGCCGCGCCGGCCTGACGCTCAACACGATCGTCCAGGGCGCGTGGGGACTCGTGCTTTCCCGCTACAGCGGGGAATCCGGCGTCGTCTTCGGCACCACGGTGTCGGGGCGGCCGGCCGACCTGCCGGGCGTCGAAGCGATGGCCGGGCTGTTCATCAACACCCTGCCCGCGCCGGTGACCGTCCATGATGGACTTACGGTGGCCGAGTGGCTGCGGGACCTGCAGACGGCCCAGGCCCGTTCGCGCCGGTTCGACTTCGTTTCCCTGGCCCAGCTGCAGACCTGGGCGGGCGGCAGCACGCTGTTCGACAGCATCCTGGTGTTCGAGAACTACCCGTTCGACACCGAAGCCGTGGCCGCGCACGGGATCGGCCTGCACGAGGACGGCGAACTGCAGCCGACCAACTACCCGCTCAGCGTCGTCGTCACGCCGGGGGAGCACCTGGCCGTGTCGTTCGACCACGACCCGGACCTGTTCGACCGGGCCACCGTCGAGCGGCTCGCCGGGCAGCTGCTGCTGGCCCTGGACCGCATCGCCGCGAACCCGGGAACGCGGGTCGGCGAACTCGACCTGCTCACCGGCGACGACCGCGAGCGCGTGCTGCGGACGTTCAACGACACGGCACACCCGGTGCCCGAGGCCACCGTCGTGAGCCGGTTCGCCGACCAGGTCCGCCGGACCCCGGACGCGCCGGCGGTCGACGACCTCACCTACGCGGAGCTCGCCGCCCGCGCCGACCGGCTCGCGGCCCGGCTGATCGCCCTCGGCGTGCGGGCCGAGGACCGGGTCGGGCTGCTGCTGGAGCGGTCGGCCGGCCTCGTCGTCGCCGAACTCGCGGTGCTCAAGGCCGGGGCCGCCTACGTCCCGGTCGACCTCCGTGCCCCGGCGAGCCGGATGCGCCTGGTCCTCGAGGAAGCCGGGGTCTCCGTCGTCATCGCGGGGGAGTCCTACCAGGACGTCCACAATGGACTCACCGTCCGGGTGGACGAGACCGGCCCGGAAGGTGCGCCGGAAGTCCCGGTGCGGCCGGGAAACCTGGCGTACGTGATGTACACGTCCGGGTCGACGGGCAAGCCGAAGGGCGTGGCGGTGACCCACCGCGACATCGTCGCCCTGGCCTCCGACCGCTCGTTCGCGGGCGAGGCGCACCGGACCGTGCTGCTGCACTCGCCGCAGGCGTTCGACGCCTCGACGTACGAGGCGTGGGTGCCGCTGCTCAACGGCGGCCGGGTGGTCGTCGCCCCGCCCGGCGACGTCGACGCCGAAGTGCTGCGTGCGGTCGTCACGCGGCACGGGGTTCGCGCGCTGTGGCTGACCGCCGGGCTGTTCCGCCTGCTGGCGCAGGAGGATCCCGGGTGCCTGCGGGGGGTCGGCGAGGTGTGGACCGGCGGGGACGTCGTGCCCGCCGCCGCGGTCCGCCAGGTGCGGGACGCCTGCCCCGGGCTGACCGTCGTCGACGGCTACGGCCCCACCGAGACCACCACCTTCGCCAGCCGGTTCTTCCTGGCCCCCGAAGACGCGGTGCCGGACGCGATGCCGATCGGGCGGCCGCTGGACAACATGGCCGCCTACGTCCTGGACGAGGGACTGCGGCCGGTCCCGCCGGGCGTGACGGGCGAGCTGTTCATCGCCGGTGCCGGCGTGTCCCGCGGGTACCTCGGCCGGCCGGGCCTGACCGCGGACCGGTTCGTGGCCAACCCGTTCGGGTCGCCCGGCGAGCGGATGTACCGCACCGGGGACGTCGTGCGCTGGACCGGCCACGGGGTGCTGGAGTTCGTCGGCCGCGCCGACGACCAGGTGAAGATCCGTGGCTTCCGGATCGAGCTGGGCGAGATCGAGACGGCCCTGGCCGCGCACCCGGACGTCACCGAGACGGTGGTCGTCGCGCGGGACCGGCGGCTCGTCGCCTACGTCGTCACCGCCGGGAAGCCGGACCTGCGGGCCTGGCTGCAGCGGGACCTGCCCGACTACATGGTCCCGTCGGCCTTCGTGACGCTCGATGCGCTTCCGTTGAGTGCCAACGGAAAGGTCGATCGCCAGGCGCTCCCGGAGCCCGCCGCGCAACCGGTGGCCGGGTACGTGCCGCCGCGCACCGAGACCGAGCGCGTGCTCGCCGGAGTCTGGGCCGACGTGCTCGGTGTGCCCGGTGTCGGCGTCGAGGACAACTTCTTCGAGCTCGGCGGCGACTCGATCCTCAGCATCCAGGTCGTTTCGCGGGCCCGGCGCCACGGCCTCGCGCTCACGCCGCGGGACCTGTTCGCGCACCAGACCGTCGCCGCGCTGGCCGTGGCGGCGGGGTCGGCCGCGGTGACCGTGGCCGAGCAGGGGCCGGTCACCGGCGCCGCCGCGCTGACCCCGATCCAGCTCTGGTTCTTCGCCGGTCACTTCGGCGATCCGAACGGGTTCACGCAGTCGGTGCGGATCGAGCGGCCCGAGCCGTTCGACGTCGAGACGCTGCGCGCGGCGCTGACCACGCTGACCGGGCACCACGACGCCCTGCGGATGCGGTTCACCGTCGCCGGCCAGGAAAACGCCCCGGCCGGACCGGCCGAACTCCTCGGCGCGGAGATCGACGTGACCCGCGGGCCGCTGCTCACCGCCGAACTCCTGGAGCCGGCCGTCCTGCTGCTGACGGTCAACCACCTGGTCGTCGACGGCGTCTCGTGGCGGATCCTCCTGGAGGACCTCGACACCGCCTACCGCGGGGGCCCGCTGCCGCCGAAGACGACGTCGTTCCGCGACTGGGCCAACCGGCTCGCCGGCCACGCCGAAGCCGGTGGCTTCGACGACGAACTGCCCTACTGGCGCACCGCGCTCGCCGTCGACGGGTCGCTGCCGATCGACACCGACGCCGCCGAGGCGGGCACCGGCACGGTCACCACGCGCCTGGACGCCGAGCTGACCCGCGCGCTCCTGCAGGACGTCCCCGGCGTCTACCGGACGCAGGTCAACGACGTGCTGCTGGCCGCGCTCGGCCGGGTGCTGGCCCGCTGGACCGGCCGCGACGGCGTGCTGATCGACCTGGAGGGCCACGGCCGCGAGGACCTGTTCGACGACGTCGACCTGTCCCGCACGGTCGGCTGGTTCACCTCGCTGTACCCGGTCGCGCTGCGGATCGACGACGACTGGGGCACCCTGCTCAAGTCGGTCAAGGAACAGTTGCGGGCCGTGCCCCGCCGCGGCATCGGCTTCGGCGCCCTGCGGTACCTGACCGGGACCGCGCCCGCGCTGCAGCCCGAAATCAGCTTCAACTACCTCGGCCGGCTCGACGGCGCGGCCGGCAGCCTCGACTCGGCGGTCGGCGAGGGCGCGGGCCGGGCGCACCTGCTCGACGTCGTCGGCCGGGTGGACCGGGACACCCTCGAACTGACCTGGTCCTACTACCGCGACACGCACACCGCCGCCACGGTGGAACGGCTGGCCGCCGAACT
This sequence comes from Amycolatopsis sp. NPDC003731, assembly GCF_053586895.1. NCBI lineage: Bacteria > Bacillati > Actinomycetota > Actinomycetes > Pseudonocardiales > Pseudonocardiaceae > Amycolatopsis > Amycolatopsis sp. NPDC003731. Next base: position 9,823 of record NZ_JBSFNC010000013.1, read on the forward strand.
GGTGGCCGCGCTGGGCGAAGCCGTCGCGCACTGCGCCGAGCCCGGCGCCGGCGGCCGCACGCCGAGCGACTTCCCGCTGTCCACACTGGACCAGCGGCAGGTGGACCGGATCGCCGGCGACGGCCGCGGCGTGGCCGACATCCACCCGCTGACGCCGATGCAGGCGGGCATGGTCTTCCACGGGCTTTCCCAGGAAGCCCAGGGCGTCTACTTCGAACAGGTGACCGCCGTCCTCGACGGCGTGGCCGAGCCGCGGTTCCTGGCCGAAGCCTGGCAGCACGTGGTCGACCGGACGCCGGTGCTGCGCGGCAGCGTCGTCTGGGAGGACGTTCCCGAGCCGCTCCTGGTCGTCCACCGCGACGCGCGGGTACCGGTCACCGAGCTGGACTGGCGGGACCGCGACCGCGAAGAAGCCCTGCGCGAGCTGCTCGCCGATGACCGTGAGACGCCGTTCGACCTGGCGACGGCGCCGCTGCTGCGGGTCACCCTGGCCCGGCTGCCGGACGACGCCGTCCAGCTCGTCTGGACCTTCCACCACGTCCTGCTCGACGGCTGGAGCGTCTTCCAGGTGCTCTCCGACGTCTGCACGGCCTATGCGGCCCTGCGCGACGGCACCGCGCCCGCTCTGCCGCACCGCCGTCCGTTCGGCGACTACGTCACCTGGTTGCGCGGCCAGACCGCCGACGGTGCCGAGGAGTACTGGCGCCGCGAACTCGCCGGCGTCACCGAGCCGACCCCGCTGCCCTACGACCGGATTCCCGCGGCCACCCACGAATCGAGCTCGTCGACGTGGGTCAGCCGCGATCTCGGCGAGGCGGCGACCGCCCGGCTGGCGGCGTTCGCCCGGCGCGAGCGGCTCACCGTCAACGCCGTCGTGCAGGGCGCCTGGGCGCTCCTGCTGGCCCGGCACAGCGGCGAGGACGACGTCTGCTTCGGCGCCACCGTGTCCGGCCGCCCGGCCGGGCTCGCGGGAGTCGACGACATCACCGGCATCTTCATCAACACCCTGCCGGTGCGGGTCACCGCCGACCCGGCGGCCCCGGTCGCCGGCTGGCTGCGCGGCCTGCAGACCGCCCAGGCGGAGTCACGCCGGTTCGAGCACGTCCCGCTGACCGCGGTGCAGGCCTGGAGCGGTGTCGAGGGCGGCCGGAACCTCTTCGACAGCCTGGTCGTGTTCGAGAACTACCCCGTCACGGCGGACGACGTCGCCGGGCACGGCGTGCGGCTGCGCGAGCTGCAGGCCATGGAGACGACCAACTACCCGCTCACCGTCGTGGCCGCCCCAGGCCCGCGCCTGTCGCTCGGCCTCGGTTACGACACAGCGCTGTTCGACGAGGCGACGGTCGAACGGCTGGCCCGCCAGCTCGAACACCTCCTGGACGCGATCGCCGAAGACCCGGCGCGGCCGCTGCGGGACTTCGATGTCGCCGAGCGCGACCAGGTCCTCGTGGCGTTCAACGACACGCACCACGAGGTCCCGGCGGTCACCCTGACCGAACTGATCGAGGCCCAGGCGGCGCGCACGCCCGACGCGGTCGCGGTGGTCTCGCGCGAGGAGCGGCTCACCTTCGCCGAACTCGACGTGCGCGCCGACCGGCTGGCCCGGCTGCTGGCCGCGCGCGGGGCCGGTCCGGAACGGATCGTCGCGCTCGCCCTCCCGCGCTCGGTGGAGATCGTCGTCGCCCAGCTGGCCGTGCTGAAGACCGGCGCCGCCTACCTGCCGGTCGACCCGGACTACCCGGCCGAGCGCATCGCGTTCATGCTCGCCGACGCGAAGCCGGTCGTCGTGGTGACCAAGCCGGGGACACCGCTGCCGGTCGGCGACGCGCTCGTCCTCGACGGCTCGGAGGCACACGGCCCGGCCACCCCGCTGGGCCGGTCCGTGCCGCTGACCGCACCGGCGTACGTCATCTACACCTCGGGCTCGACCGGCACGCCCAAGGGCGTCGTCGTCACCCACGCCGGCCTGGCCAGCTTCGCGAGCGCCGAGATCGCCCACTTCGACGTCCGGCCCGGCGACCGTGTGCTCCAGTTCTCCTCGCCGAGTTTCGACGCTTCGGTGCTGGAGCTGTGCATGGCGCTGCCCGCGGGGGCCGCGCTGGTCGTACCGCCGCCCGGGCCGCTGCTCGGCGAGCACCTGGCCGCGGTGCTGCGGGAGGAAGGCGTCACCCACGCGCTGGTCCCGCCGGTGGCCATGGCGAGCGTGCCGGACGTCGCGCTGCCGGCGTTCCGGACGCTGGTGGTCGGCGGCGAAGCGTGCCCGGCCGACCTGGTGGCCCGCTGGGCGCCGGGCCGCCGGATGATCAACGCCTACGGCCCCACCGAAACCACGGTGGTGGCGACCTGGAGCGACCCGCTCGAACCCGGCGCCACCCCGCCGATCGGCCGGCCGATCCGCAACACCCGCGTCCGCGTCCTCGACACCGCGCTCCGGCCGGTGCCGATCGGGGCCGCGGGGGAGCTGTACGTCGCCGGGGCCGGGCTCGCCCGCGGGTACCTCGACCGGCCGGGGCTCACCGCCTCGCGGTTCCTCGCCGACCCCTTCGGGGCGCCGGGGGAGCGGATGTACCGCACCGGCGACCTGGTGCGGTGGCGCGCCGACGGCACCCTCGAGTTCCTCGGCCGCGCCGACGACCAGGTCAAGATCCGCGGCTTCCGGATCGAGCCCGGCGAGATCGTGGCGGTGCTGCGCAAGCACCCGCAGGTGCGCGACGCCGCCGTCGTCGCGGACGGGCAGCGGCTGATCGCCTACGTGGTGGGCGAGGCGGGGACCGGGCTGCGGGAGCACGTCGCCGCCGCGCTGCCGGCCCACTTCGTGCCCGCCGCGTTCGTCCGGCTCGACGCACTTCCCTTGACGGCCAACGGAAAGCTGGATCGGCGCGCGTTGCCGGCGTCGGCAACGCCGGCGGAGACCGCCGAGTACGCGGCTCCGGAAACCGAGACCGAAGAGGTCCTCGCGGCCATCTGGGCCGAGGCCCTGGACCTCGACCGGGTCGGCGTCGAGGACAACTTCTTCGCCCTCGGCGGGGATTCGCTGCGCAGCCTGCGGATCACGTCGATGACGAAGTCCGCCTTCGACGTCGAGATCACGCCCAAGGACGTGCTCACCGCGGGCACCGTGCTGGCGCTGGCGGAGCTCGTCGAAGAACGGGTCCTGCAGGACCTCGAGCGGCTCGCCGCCGGCCAAGACCACTGAAACACCCTTCGGAGGAAAGGAAATCCCATGCAGGACGACGCCGAATTCCAGGTACTCGTGAACGACGAGGGCCAGTACTCGCTGTGGCCGGTCGCGAACGAGGTACCCGCGGGCTGGCGCGCCGACGGCTTCCGCGGCGGCCGCCAGGAGTGCATGGACCACGTCGACGAGGTGTGGACCGACATGCGGCCGCTGAGCCTGCAGCGGCAGATGGCCGCCGACGCCGAGCCTGCCGCGGCCCGTCGTGAGTGAAAAAGCGGGTTAGCACCCGCCTTTCCCCTCACGACCGGCTCCTTCGACCCGACGCGGAAGGTCCCCACCCCATGCCCACACCCACCACACTCAGCCAGTCCACCCTGCGGGTGCCGGTACCCGCGGCCGACGGCCGGCTGCAGCGGCTGCTCGCCGGGCTGGCCCACAAGCACGGCGTGCCGGCCGCCCAGCTGGTCGTCACCGACGGCGGCCGGACGGACTCCGTCACGGCCGGTGAGATCACCGCCGAGGCGAAGGTCCCGGCCGGCTCGATCACCAAGACGTTCACCGCGGCCGTGGCGATGCTGCTCGTCGCCGACGGCGACCTCGACCCGGACGACCCGCTCGGCGAACACCTGGACGGCCTCGGCCCGCAGGTCGGCAGACCGACGGTCGGGCAGGTGCTCAGCCACACCGGCGGGCTGCCGGCCGCGCTCGGCGCCGCGGCGGACGGCGGCTCGGCCCGCCGCTACCTGCGCGCCTGCCGCGAGGCCGGGCTCGTCCAGCCGCCCGGCCTGGGGTTCTCCTACTCCAACGTCGGGTACGTGCTGACCGGGTACGTGATCGAGGCCATCACCGGGATGAGCTGGTGGGAGGCGGTGGAGACGCTGCTGCTCGACGAGCTCGGCATCGACGCCGCGTTCGTCGTGGAGCCGGGCGCACGCCGCCGGACCGGCGCGCACGTCAGCGGGCACGCCGTCCACGCGGCGACCGGCCGCGCCCGGCCGGTCGCGCAGACCCTGACGCCCGCGGAGGCCGCGGCCGGGGCGCTCGCGCTGAGCGCGTCGGACCTGGCGGCATTCGGCGGCCTGTTCCGCGGCGACGGCCCGCTGCCGGCGGATCTGGCCGAGCTCATGCGCCGGCCGGTCCCGGGGGCGGAGCCGTTCGGCCTGGCCGACACCTGGGGGCTCGGCCTGGCGGGCTACCGCGGCGCCGACGCGGACTGGACCGGCCACGACGGCACGGCCGACGGCACCTCGTGCCACCTGCGGATCGACGCCGCACACGGCCGGATCGTCGCGTTGACCACCAACGGGAACACGGGTGCGGCCCTGTGGACGGACCTGGTCGCGGCGCTGCGCGCCGAAGGCCTGCCGGTGGGCGACTACGAACTGCCCCGCGACCTCGACCGGGCCGCCCGCCCGGCGGCGGACCTGACGGGGCACTACACCAACGGCGACCTGGAGTACCAGGTGGACGTCCGCGCGGACGGCGACGCGGTGCTGGTGGTCGACGGCGAGGTCTACCCGGAACTGGCGCTGCTGCGCGACGGGTCGTTCTCGGTCCGCGAGCCGGCCACCGGCCGCCGCATCATCGGCGGCCGGTTCCTGACCGATCCGGCGACCGGGACGGTCAGCGCCATGCAGGCCGGCGGCCGCGTCGCCCGGCGGCGCCGCCGCGCCTCCTGAATTCCCCGCTCCGGCCGGAGGCGCGAGTGTCGCGAATGAGTCATGGGGGACCTCCGGCGTCCCGAATGAGTCATTCGCGGCATGGAAACCCCGGGCGACATCCAGACCCGGACCACCCGAACTGCGTTGTGAGGAAACGAAAGCGATGACCACCTCGAGGAAGAGCCGCATCGATGCGTTGCCCGCCGAGCTGCGGGAGACGCTCAAGCGCCGGCTGGCCGGGCGGGCGGAGCGGACCGATGTCATCGGCCGGGCGCCGCGGGAGGACGCCCTGCCGTTGTCGTTCGCGCAGCAGCGGCTGTGGTTCCTCGACGAGTTCCGCCCCGGGGATGCCGAGTACAACAGCGCCGTCGCGCTGCGGCTCACCGGGCCGCTCGACACCGGCGCGCTCGCCGGCGCGTTGCAGCAGCTGGTGGCTCGCCACGAAGCCCTGCGCACCACCATCGACGACGCCGGCGGCACCCCCGTCCAGGTCGTCCACGACACCCTGGAAGTCCCGCTGCGGACCGTCGACCTGACCAGCGACCCCGCGCTGCGGCCCGCCGACCTCGACGAGGTGCTGGGCACCGAGTACAGCCGGTCGTTCGACCTGCGCCGCGGGCCGCTGGTGCGGCTGCTGCTCGTCCGGGCCGCGCCGGAGCACCACGTCCTGCTGATCACCGCCCACCACGTCGTCACCGACGGCGAATCGATGGGCATCCTCGTCGGTGAGCTCGGCACGCTCTACGCGGCCGCCGTCCGGGGCGAGGCCGCGGACCTGCCCGAGCCGGCCGTCCAGTACGCGGATTTCGCCGTGTGGCAACGCAACCGCCTCGCCGGGCCCGCCCTCGACCGGCACCTCGCCTACTGGACGACGCAGCTCGCCGGCGTCGAACCGCTCGACCTGCCCGCCGACCGGCCGCGGCCCGCCGTCCGCACCACCGCCGGGGCCGTGCACCACTTCCGCGTCCCGGCCGGTGCCGCCGCCGGGCTGGCCGAACTGGCCCGGACCCACGACACCACGCTCTACACCGTCCTCGTCGCGGCCTGCCAGGTGCTCTTCGCCCGCTACACCGGCCGCACCGACATCGCCGTCGGCACCGTGGTGTCCGGCCGGAACCGGCCCGAACTGCAGCGGACCGTCGGCTTCTTCGTCGACACCGTCGTCATCCGGTCCACTGTGGACCGAACCGCCCCGTTCGGAACGTTCCTCGATGCGGTCCGCGCGACCGTGCTGGAGTCCTTCGAGCACGCCGAAGCCCCGTTCGAAAAGCTCGTCGAAGCACTGCGCCTCGACCGCGACGCCAGCCGCACCCCGCTGTTCGACGCGATGGTCCTGCTGCACGGCAGCGCGGGCGGCCCGGTGGACTTCGCCGGGCTGACGGCCGAGCCGGTCGAGGTGGCCCGCCGGGCCGCCAACTTCGACCTCACCGTCGAATTCCAGCCGGCCGGCGGCGCCCTCGAAGGCTCCCTGGAGTACAACACCGACCTCTTCGACGCGCGGACCGCCGTCGCGATCGGCGAGCACCTCACCGTGCTGCTGACCGCGATCGCCGCCGACGCCCGGCGCCCGGTCGGCGACCTGCCACTGCTCACCGCCGCTGAAGAATCCCGGCTGCTCACCGAGTGGAACGCCACCGAGCTGGACGTCCCCGCGGCCACCCTCACCGAGCTGTTCGAGTCCCAGGCCCAGCGCAGCCCGGACGAGACTGCGCTCGTCGCCGGCGACATCGCGCTGAGCTTCGCCGAGCTCAACGCGATGGCCAACCGCCTGGCCCGCCACCTCGTCACGCTGGGCGCCGGCCCCGAGCGCGTCGTGGCCCTCGCCCTCCCGCGCACCGCCGACGCGATCGTCGCCTTCCTCGCCGTGCTCAAGGCCGGTGCGGTGTACCTGCCGATCGACCCCGCCCTGCCCGCCGACCGGAAAGAGCTGCTGCTGCGCGACTCCGGTGCCGAACTGGTCCTCGGGCCGGCGGACATCGCGGACCGGGACCACCCCGGTACCGACCTCACCGACGCCGACCGGATCGCGCCGCTGCGGCCGGACAACACCGCCTACGTCATCTACACGTCCGGGTCGACCGGCCGCCCGAAGGGGGTGGCCGTCCCGCACCGCAACCTCACCAACCTGCTCTTCAACCACCGCAACGATTTCGCCGCACCCGGACGCCGGCTGCGGGTCGCGCTCACGGCGACGCTCTCCTTCGACACCTCCCTCGAAGGCCCGCTGCTCATGGCCGACGGCCACGAGCTGCACCTGATCGGCGAGGACACCCGGCTCGACGCGGACGCGCTCGTCGACTACATCGCCGAGCGCCGGATCGACTTCCTCGACCTCACCCCGACCTACCTGCGCCGGCTGATCCCCGCCGGGCTGCTGACCGACCCGCGCCACCGCCCGAAGATCCTCATGCTCGGCGGCGAAGCCCTCGACGACACGCTCTGGCGGGACCTCTCCGGCGCCGAAGTCACCGTGGCGCACAACTTCTACGGCCCCACCGAGTACACCGTGGACGCCGTGTCGTGCCGGGTCGGCGAAACCGCCCGCCCGGTGCTGGGCCGTCCGCTGGCCAACACCCGCGCCTACGTCGTCGACCAGGACCTGCGGCCGGTGCCCGCCGGCGTGCCCGGCGAACTTTGCCTCGCCGGGGCGCAGCTCGCGCGAGGCTACCTCGGCCGGCCGGGCCGGACCGCCGGCAGCTTCGTCGCGAACCCCTTCGGCGCGCCGGGGATGCGCATGTACCGCACCGGCGACCGCGTGCGCTGGACCGCCGACGGGCAGCTGGAGTACCTGGGCCGCCTCGACGACCAGGTGAAGATCCGCGGCTTCCGCGTCGAGCCCGGCGAGGTCGAGGCCGCGCTGGTGCGCCTGCCCGGCGTCTCCGCCGCCGTCGTCGTCGCCAACCGGCCCGAAGGCGGGCACGCCCGGCTGGTCGCCTACGTCGTCGGCACCGCCGAGGTCACCCCGGACAGCCTGCGCGCCGCTCTGCGGGCCACGCTGCCCGACTACCTGGTGCCCTCGGCGTTCGTCCCGATCGACGCGATCCCGCTGACCCCGCAAGGCAAAGTCGACCGCCGGGCGCTGCCCGCCCCGGACGCGCCGGCGGACGGCCAGGCCTACGTGCCCGCGCGCACCGCCGTCGAACACCAGCTGGTGGCGATCTGGTCCGAGGTGCTGGGCAACGACCGCATCGGCGTCGAGGACAACTTCTTCGGCCTCGGCGGCGACTCGATCCTCAGCATCCAGGTGGTCGCCCAGGCCCGCCAAGCCGGCCTGCGGCTCACCTCGCGCGACATCTTCCTGCACCAGACCATCGCCGGCCTCGCGACCGCCGTGCAGACCGCCGCGGTGCTCACCCCGGCGGCGGGGCCGGTCGCCGGCCCGGCCCCGCTCACCCCGATCCAGCACTGGTTCTTCGCCACCCACGGGCCCCTGGCCCACTTCACCATGTCGCAGCTGCTCGAACTGCCCGCCGACGTCGACCAGCAGGCGCTGCGGACCGCCCTCGACGCGGTCGTCGCCCACCACGACGCCCTGCGCACCCGGTTCTTCACCGTCGACGGCCACTGGCGGCAGGAGGTCACGCCGACGCCGCCGACCGGCGTCCTGCGGATCCGGGACCTGTCCTCCCTCGGCGACGCCGGGCAGCGCGCCGGTATCGAGGCCGCGGCCGCGCAGGTGCGCGCCGGCCTCGACCTCGCCACCGGCACCCTCGCCGGCGCGGCGCTCCTCCTGCGCGGCACCCGGTCGCCGCTGCTGTTCCTGGCCGTGCACCACGTCGTGACCGACGGCGTGTCGCTGCGGCTGCTGCTCGGCGACCTCGAAACCGCCTACGGCCAGGTGGTCGCCGGAGCCCCGATCCGGCTCGCGGCCACCGCCACGCCGTTCACCCAGTGGGCGCACCTGCTGGAACAGCACGTCCGCGACGGCGGGTTCGACGACGACCTCGAGCACTGGACGCGGGTGGCCCGCCGGGTCCCGGCGCAGCTGGCCGCCGACCACGCGGGCGCGGGCACCACCGGCTCCACCCGCACGCTGACCGTGACCCTCGGCGCCGAAGACACCGACGCGCTGCTGCACCGCGTCCCCGCGACCTACCGGACCCAGGTCAACGACGTGCTGCTGAGCGCGCTCGGCCGGGCCCTCGCCGACCGCACCGGGCAAGACGGCGTCCTGATCGCCCTCGAGGGGCACGGGCGCGAGGACGTCCTCGACGGCGTCGACCTCTCCCGGACGGTCGGCTGGTTCACCACGCAGTTCCCGGTGGCGCTCGACCTGCCGCCGTCGGGGGAGTGGGGTGCCACGCTCAAGGCGGTCAAGGAGCAGCTGCGGGCCGTCCCGCGCCGAGGCCTGAGCTACGAGGCACTGCGGTACCTCGGCGAGCCGGACGCGCCGGGCCATGCCCTGCAGGCGTTCCCGCTGCCGCAGGTCTGCTTCAACTACCACGGCCGCTGGGACGCCCAGGCCGGCGACCGGGGGCTGTTCCGCGGGCGGCACGACAGCCCGGGCGCGGACATCGCCCCGGAAGAGGCGAGCACCTACCAGCTGGACGTCACCGGGGTGGTGGAGTCCGGCGCGCTGTCGCTGACGTGGTCCTACTCCGACCAGGTCAACGACGAGCACACCGTCCGCGAGCTGGCCGAGGCGATGCTGACCGGTCTGCGGGAGATCGTCGCGCACTGCGCGCAGCCCGGCAGCGGCGGCCGCACGCCGTCGGACTTCCCCCTGGCCCGCCTCGACCAAGCCGGGGTGGACCGGCTGGCCGGGGACGGCCGCGATGTCGACGACATCTACCCGCTGACTCCGCTGCAGGCGGGGATGTTGTTCCACAGCCTCCTCGATCCCACCGCCGACGCCTACGTCGATCAGGCCCGGATGCTCCTGGACGGCGTCCGCGACCCCGACGCGTTCGCGGAGGCCTGGCAGCAGGTCGCCGACCGCACCCCGGTCCTGCGCACCGAGCTGGTCTGGGACGGCCTCGAGGAACCCCTGCAGGTCGTGCGGCACCGGGCGGTCGTCCCGATCACCCGCCACGACTGGCGGGGCCTTTCCGAAGCCGAGCAGACCGCACAGCTGGACCGGCTTTCGGCGGAAGACGCCGCCACCGGCCTGGACCTCACCACCGCGCCGCTGATGCGGCTGGCCGTCGTCGCGCTCACCCACGACCGCGTGCTGCTGATGTGGACCTCCCACCACATCGTGCTCGACGGCTGGAGCCTCGCCCAGATCTTCACCGAGGTGTGCGAGCAGTACGCCGCGATCACCGAGCACCGGGTCCCGCGCGTGCCGGCCCACCGGCCCTTCCGCGACTACCTCGGCTGGCTCGCCGCCCAGGACGTCACCGCGGCCGAAAACCACTGGCGTGATGTGCTTTCCGGCTTCGCCGCCCCGACCCCGCTGCCGTGGGACCGGCCCCCGGCGCAGGCCCACCGGACCCGTTCGTCGCGCACGATCCGGACGTCGTTGTCCCCAGAGGACACCACTCGGCTGCGGGACGTGGCCCGGCGCCACGGCCTCACCGTCAACACGCTCGTGCAGGGCGCCTGGGCGCTGCTGCTGGCCCACTCCGGCGGCGAGTCCGACGTCGTGTTCGGCACCACCGTCTCCGGCCGTCCCGACGACCTGCCGGGCGTGGAGAACATGATCGGGATGTTCATCAACACCGTCCCGACCCGCACGCGGATCGACCGTGGCGAGCCGGTCCTGGCCTGGCTGCGCCGGCTGCAGGACGAGCAGAACCAGGCCCGCCGCTACGACTTCCTCGCGCTGGGCAAGCTGCGCGCCCTCAGCGACGTCCCGCCGGGGGAGAACCTGTTCGACAGCATGGTCGCGTTCGAGAACTACCCCTTCGACGAGAACGCCGCCGCGCAGGCGGGCGTCACCCTGCGCGAGGTGACCGCGCTCGACGCCACGACGTTCCCGGTCACCCTGCGCGCCTACGCCGACCGGCAGCTCGGCTTCGAGCTGGCCACCGACCCGGCGCTCTTCGACGAGGAGACGGCCACCGCGCTGGCCGCCCGGCTGGAGACCCTGCTGCTCGGGCTCGCCGAGGACCCGGACCGTCCGATCGCCCGGCTGCCGTGGCTGTCGGCCGCCGACCGCGCCCGGCTCACCATCGAGCCGCTCCCGTCGCTGCCCGCGCCGACCCTCACCGAGCTGTTCGCCGCCCAGGTCGCGGCCCACCCGGACGCGGTCGCCCTCACCGCCGAAGGCACGCACTGCACCTACGCCGAGCTGAACGCGCGGGCCAACCGCCTGGCGCACCGGCTGATCGCGCTCGGCGCCGGGCCGGAACGGTTCGTCGCGCTGCGCCTGCCGCGCTCGCCGGAACAGGTCGTCGCGATCCTCGCCGTGCTCAAGGCCGGGGCCGCGTACCTGCCGATCGACCCGGCGACCCCGGCCGAACGCGTCGAGCGGATGTGCGCCGACACCGCTCCCGTCGCCGTCCTCGGCCCCGACGACGTCGACGTGGCGGAGGGGCCGGACACCGATCCGCCGCCGCGCTGCACGCCGGACCACCCCGCCTACGTCATCTACACCTCCGGCTCGACCGGGCTGCCCAAGGGCGTGGTGATCCCGCACCGCAACGTCACCCGCCTGTTCGCCGCGACCGCTCGCTTCGGCTTCGGGCGCGACGACGTCTGGACGCTGTTCCACTCCTACGCGTTCGACTTCTCCGTCTGGGAGATCTGGGGCCCGCTGCTGCACGGCGGCCGGCTCGTCGTCGTGCCGCACGCGGTGTCCCGCTCGCCGCGGGAGTTTCTGCGGCTGCTGGCCGACGAGCGGGTCACCGTGCTCAACCAGACGCCGTCGGCGTTCTACCAGCTCGTCCGGGCCGACGAAGACGACCCCGGCGCCCGGCTCGCGCTGCGGTACGTGATCTTCGGCGGCGAGGCGCTCGACACGCGCCGGCTGGCCGGCTGGTTCGCCCGCCACGGCGACCGCGCCCCGCGGCTGGTGAACATGTACGGCATCACCGAAACCACCGTGCACGTCACCGAACACGAACTTCGGTCCGAGGTGGACACTCCGGGTGTCATCGGCACCGCCCTGCCCGACCTGCGCGGGTACGTCCTCGACGCGGACCTGAACCCGGTCCCGGCCGGGGTGCCCGGCGAGCTCTACGTGGCCGGCGACGGCCTGGCCCGCGGCTACCTCGGCCGCCCCGGGCTGACCGCGGCCCGGTTCGTCGCTGACCCCTTCGGGGCACCCGGGTCCCGGATGTACCGGTCCGGCGACCGCGTGTCCCGCACCCACGACGGCGCCCTGCGCTACCACGGCCGCGCCGACCAGCAGGTCAAGATCCGCGGCTTCCGGATCGAACCGGGCGAGATCGAAGCGACCCTGCTGGCCTTGCCCGACGTCGGGTCGGCGGCGGTGCTGGCCCGCGAGGACGAGCCCGGCCGCAAGCGGCTGGTCGCCTACGTCGTCCCGGCGAGACCGGACGCGCCGCCGAGCATTGCGCGGCTGCGCGAGCACCTGGGCCGGTCGCTGCCGGACTACATGGTGCCCTCGGCGTTCGTCACACTCGGCGAACTCCCGTTGACCCGCAACGGGAAGCTCGACCAGCGGGCGCTGCCGGCCCCGGCCGCGGCCGCGGCGGAACCCGCCGAGTTCGCCGAACCCCGCACCGAAACCGAACGCACGGTGGCGGCGGTCCTGGCCGCGACGCTCGGCCTGGAGCGCGTCGGCGCCGACGGCAACTTCTTCGAACTCGGCGGGGATTCCATCCTCAGCATCCGGTTCACCTCCGCGCTGCGCGAGGCCTTCGGCGTCGACGTGTCCCCGCGGACGGTGTTCGACCACCCGACGGTGGCGGGCCTGGCCGCCGCGCTGCCCACCGCGTCGGCCACGCCGCTGTCCGCGGCGATCACGCCGGTGGGCCGCGACGGCGAGCTGCCGCTGTCCTTCGCCCAGCAGCGCCTGTGGTTCCTCGACGACTTCGCGCCCGGCAGCACCGACCACGTCACGGTCTTCGGCGTGCGGCTGCGCGGCGACCTGCGGCCTGGCGCGCTCGCCCGGGCGCTCACCACGCTGATCGCCCGGCACGAGTCGCTGCGCACCACGTTCCCGGCCGTCGACGGGCGTCCCCGCCAGGTCGTGGGGGAGCCGTGGCAGCTCGCGCTGCCGGTCACCGACGTCGCCGGCCCGGAGGAACTGCGGCGGCTGCTGGCCGAGGACCTCGCCCGGCCGTTCGACCTCGCCCGGGGCCCGCTGCTGCGGGCGCGGCTGGTCCGCGTGGCCCCGGACGACCACGCCCTGGTGCTGTCCCTGCACCACATCATCACCGACGGCTGGTCGATGGGTGTCCTGATCGGCGAGCTGGCCACCCTCTACAGCGACGAGCGCGCCGAACTCCCGGCGTTGCCGATCCAGTACGCGGACTTCGCCGCGTGGCAGCGCGAGCGCCTCACCGGCGACTTCCTCGACGAGCAGCTCGGCTTCTGGCGCCGGGAGCTCGACGGCCTGCGTCCCCTCGACCTGCCGACCGACCGCCCGCGTCCGGCCACCCGGACGTCGAACGGTGCCGAGCACGAGTTCACCCTCGGCGCCGAGGCTCTTGCCGGGCTGCGGCGGCTCGGCCGGGACCGCGACACGACGCTGTTCACGGCGCTGGTCGCGGCCTGCCAGCTGGTGCTGCGCCGCTGGTCCGGCCAGGACGACGTCGCCGTCGGCACGGTCACCTCGGGCCGCGACCACCCGGAGGTGCAGGACCTGGTCGGGCTCTTCGTCAACACCGTCGTGCTGCGGTCCTCGGTGGACGGACGCCGCGGCTTCGGCGAACTGCTCGGCACCGTCCGCCGGACCGTCCTGGACGCCTTCGCCCATCAGGAGGTGCCGTTCGAGCGGATCGTCGACGAACTGAGCCCCGACCGCGACCCCAGCCGCACCCCGCTGTTCGAGGTGCTGGTCACGCTGCAGAACGCCGGCAACCGCCTGCCTGCTCTGGCCGGCCTCACCGCCGGCGAGCTGACGCTGCCGATGACCACGGCCGGGTTCGACCTGAGCGTCGAGTTCGAAGAGCGCCCGGACGGGCTGCGCGGATTGGTGAACTACAACACCGACCTGTTCGACGCGGCGACCGTGCGCCGGTTCGCCGAGCAGCTCACGGTCCTGCTCGCCGCGGTCACGGCCGAGCCCGACCGGCCCGTCGACACCCTTCCCCTGCCCGCGGCCGAAGAGGAACTGGTCGTCGGGACGTGGAACGCGACCGGCCGGCCGGAACCGGAGACGACCGTCGTCGGGCTGTTCGAGGCTCAGGCCGCCCGGACCCCGCACGCGACCGCGCTCGTCAGCGGCGGCACCACGCTGACCTTCGCGGAGCTGAACGCGCGCGCCAACCAGGTCGCGCGGGTTCTCGTCGCCCGGGGTGCCGGGCCCGAGCGGCTGGTGGCGGTCGCCCTGCCGCGCTCGGCCGAACTCGTGGTCACGATCCTCGCCGTCCTCAAGGCCGGTGCCGTTTACCTGCCCCTGGACCCCGAGCTTCCCGAACGGCGGCGGGAGGCGCTGCTGGCCGACGCGCGTCCCGCCCTCGTGCTCACCGAACCCGTTGCCGCCGAGGAAGCGGACACGAATCCCACCGACCGGCCCGCGCCGGACCACGCGGCCTACGCGATCTACACCTCCGGCTCCACCGGAACGCCGAAGGGCGTCCTCGTCACCCACCGCGCAATGGCCAACTTCGCCGTCGACCACGCGGATCGGTTCACCGCCGCGGCCGGGAAGGACCGGCTGCGGGTGGCGCTGACCGCCGCGTTCTCCTTCGACGCGTCCTGGGAAACCGTGCTGCTGATGCTCACGGCCGGGCACGAACTGCACGTGATCGACGGCGACACCCGGCTCGACCCGGCCCTGCTCGCCGGGTATGTCGCCGAGCACGAGATCGATCTGGTCAACTCGACACCGTCGTTCGTCCGGCACCTGCTGGAAGCGGGTCACTGCCCGCCCGTGCTCCTGGTCGGCGGGGAGGCCGTCGGCGAGGCGTTGTGGCGCGACCTGAGCGACCTCGACGGTGTCACCGCGTTCAACCTCTACGGCCCGACCGAGTGCACGGTCGACGCCACCCTCTGCCGAATCGGCGAGACCGACCGCGAAGTGATCGGCCGTCCCACCGGGAACGTGCGGGCCTACGTCCTCGACGACCGGCTGCGTCCGGCCCCGATCGGCGTGCCCGGCGAGCTGCACCTGGCGGGCGTCCAGCTGGCCCGCGGCTACCTGAACCGGCCCGGGCTGACCGCGGATCGCTTCCGCGCCGACCCGTTCGGCCCGCCGGGCAGCCGGATGTACGCCACCGGCGACCGTGCCCGCTGGACCGCCGACGGTCACCTCGAGTACCTCGGGCGCGTAGACGACCAGGTCAAGATCCGCGGCTTCCGGATCGAGCCCGGCGAGGTCGAGGCGGCACTGCGAGCCCTGCCCGGCGTCGCCGACACGGTGGTCGTCGCCCGTGACGGCCGGCTGGTCGCCTACGTCGTCCCGGGTTCCGCGGCGGATCCGGCGCGACTGCGGACGGCGCTGAAGGAAACGCTGCCCGAGCACCTGGTGCCGTCGGTGTTCGTCCCCCTCGAACGGCTGCCGCTGGCCACCAGCGGCAAGGTCGACCGCCGCGCGCTGCCCGCGCCCGCCGTCCACCCGGCTCCGGCCGCGGGACGGACCGCTCCGCGCACCGACGCCGAGCGGCTGCTGGCGGAGATCTGGGCCGACGTCCTCGGCGTCGGCGAGCCGGGGGTGGACGACAACTTCTTCGCCCTCGGCGGGGATTCGATCCTCAGCATCCAGGTCGTGGCCCGGGCCCGGCGGCACGGCCTGCGGCTGACCTCCCGGGACGTCTTCCGCCACCAGAGCATCGCCGAGCTCGCGCTCGTCGCCGGCACCGGGTCCGGTGCACCCGAGGCCGGGTTCACCGGTGCGGCACCCCTCACGCCGATCCAGCGGTGGTTCTTCGAAACCGGCCGCCACGACCACTTCACCATGTCCACGCTCGCCGAACTCGACCCGGACGTCTCGGTGCCCGCCCTCGAAACCGCCCTCGGCGCGGTGCTGGCCCGCCACGACGCCCTGCGCACCCGGTTCACCGGCGACGGAAGGCAGGAGTTCCGGACCGGCGCCGCACTCCCGGCCCTGCGGCACGTGTCCGATGTGGACACCAGGGCGGTCGCGGCCGAAGCCCGCGCCACGCTCAGTGTCGAGGACGGCCCGCTGGTCGCACCCGTGCTGATCACGGCCCCCGGACAGCCACCGCGGCTGCTGCTGGTCGTCCACCACCTGGTGATCGACGGCGTGTCCTGGCGGATCCTGCTGGAAGACCTCGAAACCGCCTACCGCCAGGTGGCCGCCGGGCAGCCGGTCGACCTCGGCCCGGCCCCGGCGAGCTACCTCCGCTGGGCGGACCGCCTCGCCGGGCACGGCTTCGACGCCGAACTGCCGTACTGGACCGGCGTGCTCGACGGCGTCGACCCCGCCCTGCCGGTGGACGCGACGGGGGAGAACACCGCCGGAAGCGCCCGCACGATCACCGTCCGCCTGGACGCCGAGACCACCGACGCCCTGCTGCGCCGAGTGCCGGAGGTCTACCGCACGCAGATCAACGACGTCCTGCTCAGCGCGCTCGGCCGGGTGCTGACCCGCTGGACCGGCCGCGACCGCGTCCTGGTTTCCCTGGAAGGCCACGGCCGCGAAGAGCTCTTCGACGACCTCGACCTCTCCCGCACGGTCGGCTGGTTCACCGCCGAATACCCGGTCGCGCTCAGCCTCCCGGCGGCCGACGACTGGGGACCGACGCTCAAGGCGGTCAAGGAACAGCTGCGAGCCGTCCCCGGCAAGGGCCTCGGCTACGGCTCGCTGCGGCGGCACGGCGACCCGGTGCCGCAGATTTCCCTGAACTACCACGGACAGTGGACGGCCGGTGGCGACGCCGAGGGGCTGTACCGCGGCTGGGGCGGCGACCTCGGCGACGACATCGACCCCGCACGGCCGCGCACCGCCCTCCTGGACGTCGTCGGCATCGTCGACGGCGGCCGCCTCGAACTGGCCTGGACCTACGCCCCCGGCATCCACCGCGAAGACACCGTGCGCGGGCTCGCCGGGCAGGTCCTGACGGCGTTGCGCGAGATCGTCGCGCACTGCGCCACCCCGGGGGCCGGCGGCCGCACGCCGTCGGACTTCCCGCTCGCCCGGCTGAGCGCGGCCGAACTGGACACCGTGGCCGGCGACGGCCGGGCGGTCGAGGACGTCTACCCGCTCACCCCGCTGCAGGCCGGGATGGTGTTCCACACCCTGGTCGACGACGGGTCCCCGGCCTACTTCGAGCAGGTCCGCATCCGGCTCGCGGGGGTCGCCGACCCGGCCGGGCTCGCCGCGGCCTGGCAGCGGGTCGTCGACCGGACACCCGTGCTGCGCACGCGGCTCGTCTGGACCGGCGTCGAAGAGCCCGTGCAGGTGGTGGACCGGGCGGCGACCCTGCCGGTCACCCACCACGACTGGCGCGACCTCGGCCCGGCCGGGCGGGAAGCCGCCCGGAAGGACGCGCTGGCGGCCGACCGGGCCGTCCCGTTCGACCTGACCCGGGCCCCGCTGACCCGGCTGACGATCGCCGCCCTCCCCGGCGACGAGGTCGATCTCATCTGGACGTCCCACCACGTGCTGTTCGACGGCTGGAGTTCCGCGCAGGTCTTCGCCGAAGCCTGCGAGGAGTACGCCGCCGCGTCCGCCGGCGTCCGGCCCGCCCTGGTCACCCGGCGCCCGTACCGGGACTACCTCGGCTGGCTGGCCGGCCGCGACCAGGCCGCCGCCGACGCGTTCTGGGCGGGCACCCTGGCCGGCTTCGACGCGCCGACCGCGTTGCCCTACGACCGCCCGCCCGCCGAAGCCCACCAGTCCCGCTCCACCGACTCGGTCCGGATCGAGCTGCCGCCGGCCGCGACCCTGCGGCTGCGGGAGTTCGCCAGGACCCACGGCCTCACCGTCAACACCGTCGTCCAGGGCGGCTGGGCGCTGCTGCTGGCCATGCTGTCGGGTGACCGCGACGTCGTCTTCGGCACCACGGTCTCCGGCCGCCCGGCCGACCTGGCCGGCGTGGAGACCATGATCGGGCTGTTCATCAACACCATCCCCACCCGCGTCCGGGTGGACGGCACCCAGCCGGTCGCGCGGTGGCTCGGGCAGCTGCAGACGGCCCAGAGCGAGGCCCGCGACCACGACTTCGTGTCGCTGGCCCGGCTGCGCCCGCTCAGCGACGTCCCGGCAGGGCAGAATCTGTTCGACAGCATGGTCGTGTTCGAGAACTACCCGATCAGCGAGCCCGCCACCGCGGGCGCGCCCCGGGTCGTCGAGGTCGCCTCGGCCGACGCCACGAACTTCCCGCTGTGCCTGCGCGCGTCCCTCGACGAAGGCCTCGCGCTCGACCTCGCCTACGACCCGGCGCTCTTCGACACCGGCACCGTCACGGCGATGACCGACCGGCTGGGGTGGCTGCTCGACGCCGTCACCGCGGACCCGGACCGGCCCCTGGCCCGCGTGCCGTGGGTCGATGTCGCGGAACGCGCCCGGGTGCTCGCCGACGCCCACGGCCCGGGCGCCGCCGGGACGCCGTCCACGGTGCCCGCGCTGTTCGCCGACCAGGTCGCCCGCCACCCCGGCGACCCCGCCGTGCTCGCCGGCGAGCGGACCCTGACGTACCGGGAGCTGGACGAACGGGCCAACCACCTGGCCGGGCGGCTGGCCGGACTCGGCGTCGCCGTCGAGGACCGGATCGGGCTGCTGCTCGCGCCGTCGGTGGACCACGTCGTCGCCGAACTCGCCGTGCTCAAGGCGGGGGCGGCCTACGTGCCCCTGGACACCCGGGCGCCGCACGAGCGGTTGCGGGCCGTGCTCGCCGAGGCCGGGGTGTCGGTCGTGGTGGCCGGTGACACCTGGGTGCCCGCCGCCGAAGCCGTCCACAGTGGACCGGTGCTGACCGTCGGCGAGCAGCGGTCCGCCGCGGCGCCCGACGCTGTCGTGGGACCCGAAAACCTCGCCTACGTCATGTACACCTCGGGTTCCACCGGGGTGCCGAAGGGCGTCGCCGTGCGCCACCGCGACATCACCGCGCTGGCCCAGGACGGCCGGTTCGCCGGCGGTGCCCACACGCGGGTCCTCTCGCACTCGCCGCTGGCCTTCGACGCCTCCACCTACGAACTGTGGGTCCCGCTGCTGGGCGGCGGCGCGACGGTCCTGCCCGACGGGCCGGACCTGACGCCGGAGTCGTTGCGGCACGCGATCTCGGCCCACGGCGTGACGTCGGCGTGGCTGACCGCCGGGCTCTTCCGGCTGCTCGCCCAGGACGCTCCCGACGGCCTGCGCGGCCTGCGCGAGGTGTGGACCGGCGGCGACGTCGTCCCGCCCGCCGTGGTGCGCGCGGTCCAGGCCGCGTGCCCCGGCCTCGTCGTGGTCGACGGCTACGGGCCCACCGAAACGACCACCTTCGCCACCTCCTTCCGGATGGCCGGCGAGCCGGTCCCCGAACCGGTGCCGATCGGCCGTCCGCTCGACGGCATGCGCGCGTACGTGCTGGACGCCGAGCTGCGCCCGCTGCCCGCCGGCGCCCCCGGCGAGCTGTGCCTGGCCGGCGCGGGCCTGGCGCGCGGCTACCTCGGCCGGCCCGGCCTGACCGCCGAGCGGTTCGTGCCCGACCCCTTCGGTGCGCCGGGGGAGCGGATGTACCGCACCGGCGACGTCGTCCGCCGCGGTGCCGACGGCGAACTCGTGTTCCTCGGCCGGTCCGACGACCAGGTCAAGCTGCGCGGGTTCCGGATCGAGCTCGCCGAAGTCGAGGCCGTGCTGGCGGCCCATCCGGCCGTCGCGCAGGCGGTCGCGAGCATCCACACCGACCCGGCCGGCACGCGGCGGCTGATCGCGCACGTCGTCCTCGAACGCGCCGCCGATCCGGACGAACTCCGCGCGCACACCGCCGCGACGCTGCCCGAGTACATGGTGCCCGCCGTGGTGCTGGTACTGGCCGCGCTTCCGTTGAACCGCAACGGGAAGGTCGACCGCCGCGCGTTGCCGGCGCCGGACGGCCCGGTCCCGTCGCAGCGGCCGTACGTCGAACCGTCGACCGCGACCCAGTGGGCCGTCGCCGGGATCTGGCAGCGGCTGCTCGGCGTCGAGCGCGTCGGGGCGCAGGACAACTTCTTCGAGCTCGGCGGCGATTCGATCCTCAGCATCCGGCTGGTGTCCCGGCTGCTGGCCGAATGCTGCGTGTCGCTGTCGCCGCGGGCGGTGTTCGCCCACCCGACGGTGTCCCGGCTCGCCGCCGCGATCGAAACGGTCGGGGCGACGGCGGCCGACCCGATCCCGGCCGTGCCCCGCGACGGGGAGCTGCCGCAGTCCTTCGCCCAGCAGCGGCTGTGGTTCCTCGACGAGTTCGAGCCGGGCGGCACCGAGTACGTCACCAGTTCGGCCGTGCGCCTGCGCGGCGAACTGGCCGTCGACGCGCTCGCCGCGGCGTTCACCGCGCTGGTCGCCCGGCACGAGCCGCTGCGGACGACGTTCGGCTCGGCCGACGGCCACGGTGTCCAGCTCGTGCACCCGCCGTCGCCGGTGCCGCTGCCGGTCGTCGACACCCGCGAGGAGGAGCTCGCGGAGATCCTGCGGGCCGACGCCGAACAGCCCTTCGACCTGAGCGAAGGGCCGCTGCTGCGGGCGAAACTGATCCGGCTCGCGCCGCGGGAGCACGTGCTCACGGTGGCGGTGCACCACATCGTCACCGACGGCTGGTCGAACGGCCTGATCGCCGAAGAGGTCGGCGCGTTCTACGCGGCGGCGCTGCGCGGCGAACCGGCGGACCTGCCGCCGTTGCCGGTGCAGTACGCGGACTTCGCGGCCTGGCAGCGCGGCCGCCTCGCCGAGCGGGTCCTGGCCGGCCAGACCGACTACTGGACCGAGCGCCTGCGCGACCTGACACCGCTGGAGCTGCCCACCGACCGGCCGCGCCCGCCGGTGCGCACCACCCGCGGCGCGACGCACGAGATCGTCGTCCCGGCGGCGGTGACCGCCCGGCTCGAGCAGGTGAGCCGGCAGCGGGAGACGACCCTGTTCACCACGCTCGTCGCGGCGTGCCAGGTGCTGCTCGGCCGCTGGGCCGGCCAGGACGACGTGGCGGTCGGCACGGTGACGTCCGGCCGGGAGCGGCCGGAACTCGAAGGGCTGGTCGGGTTCTTCGTCAACACGCTGGTGCTGCGGTCGCAAGTCCGTCCGGAGGTGGCGTTCACGGCGTTCCTCGACGACGTCGCGGCCGGGGTGCGGGCGGCGTTCGACCACCAGGACCTGCCGTTCGACCGGGTCGTCGACGCGGTCCAGCCGGGCCGCGACCCGAGCCGGACACCGCTGTTCCAGGTGATGGTGGTCCTGCAGAACAGTCCCCGCGAGACGGCGCACCTGCCCGGCCTGGAGACCGAGGAGCTCCCGCAACCGGCGACGGCGGCGAACTTCGACCTGACCCTGGAGTTCCAGCCGGACGGGGGAGAGCTGCGGGCGGCGCTGACGTACAACACGGACCTGTTCGACGCGGCCACGATCGACCGCCTGGCGGCGCACCTGGGCGTCCTGCTGGCGGGGGTGGCGGACGACCCGGACCGGCCGCTGGCCCGGCTGCCGCTGATCGGCGCGGCCGAACGCGAGCTGGTCGTGGAGGCGTGGAACGACACGGCTGTCCCGGTGGAGCCGGTTGCGTTGCCTGCGCTGATCTCGGCCGGTGCTCAGCGGACGCCGGACGCGCCGGCGGTCATCGGGGGCGAGTCCCTGACGTACGCCGAGCTGGAGGAGCGGGCGTCGCGGCTGGCGTCGGTGCTGGCCGGGTACGGGATCGGGCCGGAGCGGATCGTGGCGCTGGCGCTGCCGCGGTCGGTGGAGATCGTGGTGGCGCAGCTGGCGGTGTGGAAGGCCGGCGGGGCGTTCGTCCCGGTGGACCCGACTTACCCGATCGAGCGCATCACGTTCATGCTCGCGGACGCGCGTCCGGCCCTGGTCCTGACGCTGGACGGTCTGGCACCGCCGGTCCCGGACGGGGTGCCGGTGCTCTCACTGGACGACCCGGCGGCGTTCGCCGGCGAGCCCGCCGAGGCTGTCCCGGTGCGGCCGGAGCACCCCGCGTACGTCATCTACACCTCGGGCTCCACCGGGCGGCCCAAGGGCGTGGTCGTCACCCACGCCGGGCTGGCGTCGTTCGCCGCCGCCGAGGCCGAGCACCTGCGGGTCGCGGCGGGGGATCGCGTCCTCGCCTACTCCTCGCCGAGTTTCGACGCTTCGATCCTCGAACTCTGCCTGGCCCTGCCGTCCGGTGCGGCGCTCGTGGTGGTGCCGCCCGAGCCGCTGCTCGGCGAGCCGCTCGCCGAGTTCCTGGCGGCCCACCGGATCACCCACACGCTGATCCCGCCGGCCGCGCTGGCCACGGTCCCGGCAACGGACCTGCCGCACCTGCGCACGCTCGTCGTCGGCGGCGACGCCTGCCCGGCCGAGCTCGTCGACCGGTGGTCCCCGGGGCGGCGGATGATCAACGCGTACGGGCCCACCGAGTCGACGATCGTCGCGACCTGGAGCGAGCCCCTGGTCCCCGGCACACCGCCCCCGATCGGCCGGCCCATCCCGAACACCCGGGTGTACGTGCTCGACGCGGCCCTCCAGCCGGTACCGATCGGAGTGGCCGGCGAGCTGTACGTCGCCGGGCCGAGCCTGGCCCGCGGCTACCTCGACCGGCCGGGCCTGACGGCCGACCGGTTCACGGCGAACCCGTTCGCCGCGCCGGGCGAGCGCATGTACCGAACGGGCGACGTGGTCCGCTGGACCGCGGCCGGCCACCTGGAGTTCACCGGCCGAGCGGACGACCAGGTCAAGGTCCGCGGCTTCCGCATCGAACTCGGCGAGGTCGAGGCGGCCCTGACCCGCCATCCAGGGGTGGCGGCCGCGGTGGCGGCGGTCCAGCAGGACGAGTCGGGGCACAAGCGTCTGGTCGCCTGCTTCGTCGCCGCGCCGGTGCCTGGGGCGCTGCCGGAGACCGCGCGCGCGGTTGGGGCGGACATCGCGCCGGAGAACGGATCGGGGGTCGCGATGGCGGCTGCGTCGCAGGCCGGTTCGGAGGCCGCGCCGCCGATCGCGCCGGAGACCGGGCGGGGGACCGCGCCGGAGGTCGAGCTGCACCCGGCGCCGGAGACCGACTCGGAGGCCGCGCCGCCGATCGCGCCGGGGGCTGGGCGGGGGACCGCGCCGGAGGCCGCGCCGCCGATCGCGCCGGAGGCCGAGCGGGGGACCGCGCCGGAGGTCGAGCTGCACTCCGCGCCGCCCACCGAGCCGGCGGGCGGTCCGGTCAGTGCCGCCGAGTTGCGCGAATTCCTCGCCCGGTCGCTGCCCGGCCACCTCGTCCCCTCGGCGCTCCTCGAACTCCCCGCCTTGCCGCTCAGCCCGAGCGGCAAGGTCGACCGCCGCGCTCTTCCCGTGGTCACCACCGCCGCCGAGCCTGCCGCCCGGCATGTCGAGCCGGTCAGCCCGGCCGAGCGGGCCCTCTGCGAGATCTGGGCCCAGGTCCTCGGCCTGGACCGGGTCGGCACCGCCGACAACTTCTTCGAGCTGGGCGGCGACTCCATCCTCAGCATGCAGGTCGTCTCGCGCGCCCGCCAAGCCGGCCTGCGACTATCCACAAAGGACATCTTCCTGCACCAGACCATCGCCGCCCTGGCGCCCGAAGCCGGCGCGGTGGCCGAACCGACCGAAGCCGAGGGCCCGGTCGTCGGCCCGGTGCCGCTGACTCCGATCCAGGACTGGTTCTTCGCCACCCACACCGTCAACCCGCACCACTTCAACCAGTCGATGCTCGTCGAGCTCGCCGACGGCTTCGACGCCGCCGCCCTCGAACAAGCCCTCGCCGCGGTCTGGACCCACCACGACGCCCTGCGGATGCGCTTCACCCAGACCGAAGACGGCTGGCACCAGCACAACGCCGACGTCGAGCCGGTGCCCGAACTCCGCCGCGCGGACCTCACCACCGAGGCCGACCGCCCGGCCGCCCTGGAACGGATCGCCGACGCCGTCCACGCCGGGTTCGACCTCACCCGCGGCCCGCTGCTGGCCGCCGTCCTGGTGACGGCCGATCCCGGGTGGCGGCCGCGGCTGTTCCTCGCCGCGCACCACGTCGTCGTCGACGCCGTCTCCTGGCGCATCCTGCTCGACGACCTCGACACCGCCTACCGCCAGGCCGTCCGGGGCGTCCCGATCGACCTCGGGCCGCGGACGACGTCGTTCCGGGACTGGGCGCACCGCCTGCGCGACCACGTCCGCGGCGGCGGCTTCGACGACGAACTCGAGTACTGGGCCGGCCTGCCCGCCGCGGGCGCGCTGCCGGTGGACGACGACGCCACCGGCACCGGCACCGCCGAGGTCACCGTGGTGCTGAACGCCGATGACACCGACGCCCTGCTGCGCTCGGCGCCCGCGGCCTACCGCACGCGCGTCAACGACGTCCTGCTCACCGCCCTGGCCTGGGCACTCGCCCGGTGGACCGGCCGCCCGGACGTGGCGATCGCCCTCGAAGGCCACGGCCGGGAGGACGTCCTCGACGGCGTCGACCTCAACCGGACCGTCGGCTGGTTCACCACCCTGTTCCCGGTCGCACTGTCCGTGGAGGACACAGAAAGCGCGGACTGGCGGACGCTCGTCAAGTCCGTCCGCAAGCAGTTGCGGGCCGTGCCCGGCAACGGGTTCGGCTACGGCGCCCTGCGCCACCTCGGCGCACCGGACGTCCGGGAGCGGCTGGCGGGCCGCACCCCGCAGATCTCGTTCAACTACCTCGGCCAATGGGACGGGGCCGGCGGGCCGGCGACGTCCGAGAGCCTCTACGCCGCCGTCCGCGGTTCGCTCGGCCGCGACCACGACCCGGACGAGCACCACCCGCACCTGCTCGACCTGGTCGGCGCGGTGCAGGACGGCGAGCTGGTGTTCTCGCTGATCTACCAGCCCGCCCGCCACGACCGGCGGACCGCCGAAGCGCTGGCCGGCGACTTCGCGGCGGCGCTGCGGCAGATCGCCGCCGACAGCCAGGTCCCGGCGCGCCGGAAGGAGCGGCGGTGACCACGCGGCTGTCGCGCAACCGCAACTACCAGCTGCTGTGGGGCAGCCAGGCGCTGTCGGAGGCCGGGTTCAGCGCGTCGATGATCGCCTTGCCGCTGCTGGTCCTGACGGTGACCGGCTCGCCGGCGCTGTCCGGGCTGGTGCTCGGCGTCGACGCGATGGCCCAGCTGGTCGCCGGGCTGCCCGCGGGCGCGCTGGCCGACCGGTGGGACCGCAAGAAGATCCTGCTCGGCTGCGAGGCGGTGTACGCGCTGGCGGTGGGGAGCCTGGCCGCGGCGATCTTCTGGGACAGCGTGGGCGTCCCCCACCTCATCGCGGTCGCGGCGGTGATGGGCTGCTGCCGGTCGCTGTTCGGCCCGGCCGAAGGCGCGATGCTGGCCGGCGTCGTGCCCCCGGTCCAGCTGCCGACGGCGGTGGCGATGAACTCCGCGCGCGGCGCGCTCGGGCAGCTGTCGGGCACCGCGGTCGGTGGGTTCCTCTACGGCCTCGGGCGGGCCGTCCCGTTCGCCTTCGACGTGCTCGTCCACCTGGTTTCGCTGGTCGCGCTGACCTTCGTCCGGGCGCCTCGCCGCGAGGCCGCGCCGGTCGAGGGCGGGCACCTCGGCAAGGAGATGGCCGAGGGGCTGCGCTGGGTGTGGAGCGAACGGCACGTGCGCGTCACGGTGGCGTGCGCGGTCAGCCTGAACTTCTTCTTCAGCGCCTACTACATCGTCATCATCGTGCTGGCCAAGGACCGCGGCGTCACCTCGGGCGAGATCGGCGTGATGGCCGCGATGCTCGGCGTCGGCGGCGTGGCCGGCTCGCTGATCGCGCCCTACCTGCAGCGGCGGCTCAGCCCCTACGTGTCGATCATGAGCGTGTTCTGGGTGCTGACGCTGCTGACGCCGCTCGCGGCCGTCATCCACGGCGGCTACCTGCTGGGCGCGCTGTTCGTCGCGATGGCCCTGCTCCCGCCGACCGCCAACACGACGATCGGGACCTACCAGCTGCTGCTCACCCCCGACCGGCTGCGCGGCCGCCTGACCAGCGTGATGGGCGTGATCGGCGGGGTGTCGGCGGCGACCGGGCCCGCGTTCGGCGGCCTGGTGGTGCAGACGTTCCCCGGCACGAACGCCGTGCTGCTGTGCGCCGCCGGGATCGCCCTGGTGACCCTGGTCGTCACGGTCAGCCCCACCCTGCGCCGGTTCCCCCGCGCCGACACCCTCGTCCCCGAACCCCAGCCGACGACCGAGGAGAAAACGTCATGACCACCCAGGAATCCGGCGTCTCGTTCGCCTTCGAGGAGCTGCTGGCCCGCTCGGCCGAGCTGCGCGAACGCGGCCCGGTGCACCACGACGAAGAGCGGGGGCTGTGGCGGGTGCTCGACCACGCGGGCGTCTCGCGGGTGCTGTCCGACCCGGCGGCGTTCTCGTCGGACTTCAGCGGGCTCACCCCGGTCCAGGAGGACTTCGAGACGTTCCGCAAGGGCAACTTCGTCGGGATGGACCCGCCGGACCACCGCAAGCTGCGCACCCTGGTCAGCCAGGCGTTCACCCCGCGGGTGGTGGCCGGCCTCGAACCGCGGATCCGGGCCATCACCGGCGAGCTGCTCGATGAGGTCGCCGGGGAGTCGCGCTTCGACGTCGTCGACGCGCTGGCGTACCCGCTGCCGATCATCGTGATCGCGGAGCTGCTCGGGGTGCCGGTGGCGGACCGCCCGCTGTTCACCCGCTGGGCGCAGGTCCTCTTCAGCGGCGACCAGCTGGGCGAGTCGGCCGACATGGAAGACATCCAGCGCGCGCTGGACGCGATCGCGCCGACGATCCGCGAGATGAACGCCTACATCCTCGACCACATCCGCCACCACCGCGCCCACCCCGGCCCGGGCCTGACGAGCCGGCTGGTGGAGGCGGAGTTCAATGGGGAGCGTCTCGAGGACCAGGAGATCGTCGGGTTCGTCGCGCTGCTGCTGATCGCCGGGCACATCACGACGACCGCGCTGCTGGGCAACGCGGTGGTGACGTTCGACCGGAACCCCGCGGCCGCGGCGGCGCTGCGGTCCGCGCCGGAGAGCGTGCCGGCGGCGCTGGAGGAGGTGCTCCGGCTGCTGCCGCCGTTCCCGGAGCTCGGCCGCCGGACGACGCGCGAGGTCGAGCTGGGCGGCCACCGGATCCCGGAGAACTCGATCGTGATGGCGGACCTGGCGTCGGCCAACCGCGACCCGGCGGTGTTCGACCGCCCGGACGCGTTCGAGCCGGGGCGGACGCCCAACCCGCACCAGACGTTCGGCCACGGCATCCACTTCTGCTTCGGGGCGCCGCTGGCCCGGCTGGAGGGGCGGATCGCGTTCGAGGTGCTGTTCTCGCGGTACCGGGACCTGGCGGTCGCCACGGACGCGCCGGTGGTGTTCCAGAACCCGTCGGTGATCGTGAGTGTGCGGCACCTGCCCCTGGACGTCGAACGGGCCTGATGTTCCGGATGCGCTCTCACTGGGTAGCCCCTGGGTGTGAGGTGAGCAGGTGATGCCTGCTGCGACGAGTGAGAGGTGATCACATGAGCCAGGGCGACGCCCCGGTCGGGCGATCGGTGAAGACGGCGGCGGCCGGCGTACGGGACCTCGCCGCGGAGGCCGCGCGGGTCGGGGCGGCAGCAGCCGCGCGGGCGGTCGAAATCACCGATCGGAAGCTGGCCGAAGGCAAGGACGAGCTC
The DNA here is from genome assembly GCF_053586895.1 of Amycolatopsis sp. NPDC003731. Classification (NCBI taxonomy): domain Bacteria; kingdom Bacillati; phylum Actinomycetota; class Actinomycetes; order Pseudonocardiales; family Pseudonocardiaceae; genus Amycolatopsis; species Amycolatopsis sp. NPDC003731. The sequence goes on from NZ_JBSFNC010000013.1 coordinate 37,445, forward strand.
GCGAAGGTCGGCCGGGCGGCGACCAAGGACCTCGACAAGAGCACCCGGTCGTCCCGCCGCGACGTGCTGGCCAATTCCGGCGCGGCCCGCGACGAGGTGATGGCCCGCGCGGCCAAGCTGCGCGACCCGGGCCGCAAGGCGGCCCAGGCGGTGGCGACGGTGGTGAGTTCGGCGGGCGAGTCCGGTCGCAAGCGCCGCAAGGCGGTGGCGACGGCGAAGCGGGATTTGGCGGTGGCGCTGCAGGAGGCCAAGAGCGTGGCCCGAGGGGAGCGCTCGAAGCGAGCCCGCTGGCCGTGGCTGGTGGCGCTGGGGGCGGTGGCGGCGGCGATCGTCGCGGTCGTCCAGATCCGGCGGCCGAACCCGCTGGCCGAGGCGGAGAAGAACGCTTCGGAGGGTTCGTCGGCGGACAAGGCTACGCAGTCGTCGGACAAGCCTTCGGCGGCTCAGGCCTCGGCTCCGACCCCGGCCAAGCCGGCTTCGGCTGCGCCGGCGGCTCCGGCTCCGGCTCCGGCCAAGCCTGCGACCCCGGCTCCGGCCAAGCCGGCTTCGGCCGAGAAGCCGGCACAGCAGGCGGCCAAGGCCGCCGACGGCGCGAACGGCCGAGCCCCCGCGGGCCGCGGCCAGAACAAGGCCCACTGAGCCGGGAGCCGGTGCCCGCGCCCGAGGTGATCACGGGCGCGGGCACCGGCCTGCCCGCGAACGGCTCGCGAGGCGAGGCCGGGTAAGTCGTGGGCATCGCCGCGAGCGGCGCGGTTCGGGGACCCATCCGCGCGGCCAAGGCGGCATGGATCGGGCATGGCGCGAGCGGCGAAACCTGAGAGTGCTCCGCGGCGCCGGGCGGTCGTGGGGCATTGCTATGAGCGGCGGCGGCGCGGGGATCGGTCCGCGAGGTTGCCGTCGTCCGGTGCGGATGATCGCGCAGCCGCGGGCATGGCCACGACAACACCCGTCAGCCACCTCGTGCACCTTGGTGAAAGCGCTTACACTCGCCACCAACCGAGCGGGGAGGGCATCGATGGGGTGGCAGTTCGCCGTGAGCACGCTGGGCATGCCCGGCATCCCCGTCCGCGAAGCGGCGCGCACCGCGAAAGCCCACCACTGCGCCGGACTCGAACTGCGTGTCCACCCCGACGAAGAAGTCCACTTGGGACTCTCCGCCTCCTCCCTCGACTCCGTCCGGTCGCTCCTGAACAGCGAAAACCTCGCCGTCTCCTGCCTGGCCGGCTATGCGAAAGTCGCCGCTCCCGGGGCCGACCAGCCCGTCATCGACGAGCTCAAAGCCCTGATCGCCCTCGCCCACCGCCTCGGCGCCCCGCAGATCCGGTCGTTCCCCGGCGGAGACGGGAACGCCGAACCCCGCATCGCCGCCGTCCTCGACGATCTTCGGGATGCCCAGGTGAAGCTGCTCGTCGAAACCCACGATTCGCACCCCACCGGGGCCGCCGCCCGAAAGCTCGTCGACGGGTTCGATGCTCCCGACCTCGCCGCCGTCCTCTGGGATGCCGTTCACCCCTGGCGGGCCGGCGAACACCCGGCCGTGACCACAACCGTGCTCGGCCCCTACCTCGGCTACTTCCAGGTCAAGGACGTGCAGAGCCGCGAAGCACCCACCCCCGTCCCGCCGGGGGAGGGCGCCGTTCCGCTCGGTGAATGCGGTGACCTGCTGCGTTCGTGGTCCGGCTGGGTGTCACTCGAATGGGAGAAGGCCTGGTATCCCGACCTCCCGGCGGTCGACGGTCCGTTGCGCGCCGCCAAGAGCTGGTTCGACCGGTACGTCACGCCGTCCGGATGATCGTCCTTCCACGCGTGCCGAACGCCGCCGGGGCTTCCGCCAGCGGGCGGACCGTGTCGATCCGGGGGCGGAGGCGGCCGTCGCGGACGCGCTGGGCCAGGTCCGCGAGACGGGCCCGGTCCGGCTCCACGACGAAGAAGATGCCCGGCCCGCGGGGCGGCTCGGCGACCGTGACCAGGGTTCCGCCGTCGCGCACCAGGGCCGCCGACCGGTCCAGGACCTCGCCGCCGAGGACGTCGAGGACCAGGTCCACCTGGCCGATGTCCGGCGACATTGGGTCGAGGCAGGCCTCCGCGCCGAGGCCGAGCACCGTGTCCCGGTCGGCTTCGCGGCCGGTGCCGAGCACCCGCGCGCCCGCCTCGCGCGCCAGCTGGACCGCCAGCGAGCCGACGCTGCCGGCCGCGCCGTGGACCAGGACGGTCCGGCCCGCCGTGAGGCGCCCGTGGTCGAACAGCGCCTGCCACGCCGTCAGCCCGGAGATCGGCAGGGCGGCGGCCGTGACGTGGTCGACGTCGGCCGGCAGCGGCGCGAGGTTGCGCGCCTCCACCGCCGTGTACTCGGCCAATGAGCCGTTGCGGGCCCAGTCGGCCATGCCGAAGACACGCTGGCCGACGGTCAGGCCGGTGGTGCCGTAACCCAGTTCCGCGACGACGCCGGACAGCTCGTGGCCGGGGACGCTCGGCGCCCGGTCCCGGCCCGCGCGGTCGGTCCAGGTGGCCGGCCAGGTCAGCTCGCCGGGGGTGAACCCGGCCGCGTGCACCCGCACGATGACGTCGTTCTCGGCGGCGTGCGGGTAGGGCAGTTCGGTGAGGGCCGGTGCGGCGGTGCGATCGGCGACGGTGACGGCTTGCACGTCAATTCCTTTCGAGCGGGTTGCGGGCCATGCGGGTGGCGAGGTCGTTCTTCATCGCGGCCGCGGCCGAGCTCTCCGGCTTGCGGGCCGCCTGGTCGCCGAAGCAGCGGAGGAACTCCGCCACCAGGTCCAGCCGCGGGTAGCGGTCGAGGACCTCCGCGCGGAAGCCCGCGGGCAGGTCCGCGACGTCCCGCCCGGCGATGTCGGCCGCCGCGGCCCTCGACAGCAGGAAACCCTCCGGGTCCTCGGCCGGGTCGACCTCCGCCTGCATGTGCCGGACGATCACCTCCGCCAGCCGCGCCCGGCGCTCGGGCGGCCAGCCGGCGCCGGCGGCGAACACCCACGCCACGTGCCCGCCGGCCACCTCGAACGGCACGGTGTGGCTGTCGAATTCCGCCGCGAGCCCGGCGTCGTGCAGCATCGCCGCGACGAACAGCAGCTCGGCGTCGAACTCGACGTGGTGGACGTCGCCCAGCGCGACGGCCCAGGCGTAGACCCGCATCGAATGGTTCAGCAGGGACGGCGGCGAATAGGCCGTCGCGACCTCGATGGCGTGCCCGCAGTCCGGGCCGCCCGGCAGGGTGAGTTCCATACCCCGAGCTTACGCCTTGCGTTACGATCAGGAGCTGTAACGTATCTAACGCCGGAAGCCGGGCCGCGGGGACGTCCCGCGGCCCGGGCCGGTCAGCGTCCGGAGAAGTTCACGTCACTGCAGAAGTAGTACGACTGGTCGAGGTGGCTCGCCTGCCAGATGGTGTAGACGACGTGCCGCCCCGTCCGGGATCCGGCGTTCACCGCGACCTGGTACTGCCCGGCGGGCGCGAGCTTGCCCGTCTGGGCGACCAGTTCGAGGTTGCCCCAGCCGAGCGGCTGGGTCGCCGGGTTGAAGCCCTGCTTGGTGATGTACACCAGCAGGTAGTCGGCGCCGTGCCGGGCCTGGTCGGTGATGGTGAGGGTGAACCGGTTGTCCTTGTCGGCCATCTGCCACGCGCCGACCGTGTCGAGCGCGTTGTACCGGGGCGCCTGCGTGCGCCCGCCGCTGCACAGCGTCCCGTCGGGGATGGCGCCCTGGTGGTTGCCCTTGACACCTTCGCGGTAGAGCCCGTTCCAGTTCCACATCGCGTTCGGGTCGGCCTGCCAGGCCTGCCAGCACATCGGGTCCTTCGTCGCCATCGCGGGGTTCTGGAAGTCGCTGCCCCAGCGGTTCCAGCAGCCGTAGTTGCGCGACGGCGGGTCGGTGGCCGAGCCGTGCGCGTCGGCGACGCCGGTGAACACGCCGCCCAGCAGCACGGCGGCGACGGCCGTCACCACCAGGGAGAGCAGGTTTTTGCGTCGGGGAACCACGCTGTCCTCCTTCGTCGGGGCCGGATTCGGGAGCGCTCCCAAGCTCGTGCCGGCCGACCATACGCGGCCACGTCCGCGCCCGGCCAGCGCGTGATCTCCGGAAAGTGTTGCGAGACAGCGCTTTCCGGCACGCAGGCGAACTGAACGGTCACTGAACGGCGGAAGGCCGCGAGGTCCGGGCCGCCCGATCGGTCCCGGGCCCGGGGACGCCCGGTGAACACGGCGGCGGCCGGCTGCTCCGGGCGGGTGTATCCGGAAAAAATGTCACGGGGGACCCGGGGGTCCTTTGAGGACTTGAAGCGATCATCGCGCGGTGCTATACGAATAAGGGAAAGCAGGACATGACCTGGTGACATCGCGAGACGATCCGGGGAGTGAACGACGATGCCGGACAAGATCGCCCGTTCGGCCGTGGCCGACGGGTTCGCCGAGCTGGTGCTGGCCGACCCCGCGTGGGTCCGGGCGGAGTTCGACGCCATCGTGGCCGCGAACTTCGAGCCGCCGTCACCGCCGGTGCCCGCCGCCCGCCGCCGTCGCGGGGTGCCGCGGCCGCCCCGCGTCGCCGGCCTGCCGCGGCGACGACCCGGTGTCCGCCTGCTCGCCGCGAAGTGCCCGCGGCGGGAGCGATCTCCTCCGCGGCGCCGGACGGCGAAGGGAACGGACACGAGGAGAGGGGAGTGATGCCGTGACGGCGCCCGGGTGTTCCACGGCGCCGGCGGACGCCGCCTGCCCCGACAGCGGCCGGTAGGACCAGTCCCGGCCACCGCGCCTCCAGGCGCATCCCGCGGCAGCGACGCCGGCGTGCCGGGTGCCGTCGAGTTCGCAGGTCACGGACAACGGTTTCGACACGCGTGTTCCTCCGCCGGTATCCGGTGCCGGCCGGCACCGGATACCGGGCGGGTGGCCGTGAGCCGCGGTCACAACGCCAGGAATTCGCCCCGCTGCAGCAGTTGCACCCGCGTTTTCGGGCGCCGCAGCCGGACTTCTTCCAGGAAGTTGGACACCGGCGAGTGGAACAGGCCGTAGTCGTCGAAGTGCACCGGCACGGCCTGGCGCGGTTCCAGCAGGTTCAGCAGGTCGACGCCGCCGCGGTGGTCGAGGGTGACCAGGACGCCGAACGCGCGCGTGCCGCCCAGGTGCACGACGGCGAGGTCGAGGTCGGGGAAGTGCGTGCGGATGGTCCGCAGCTCGTCGTGGATCACCGTGTCGCCGCTGAGGTAGATGCGCAGCGGCTCGGCATCCGGCGTCGCGCGGTACTCCAGGACGCTGCCCATCACCGGCGGCAGCACCCGCTGCATCGGGCCCGGCGCGTGCCGGGCGGGCACCGACGTCACCGTCAGCCGCGCGCCGGCGTCCGAGAAGGTCTCCGTCGTCCACGTCGGCAGCGGGAGCGGTGCGTGGAAACCGCGGCGCAGCAAGCGGGTCGCCGCGTGCTCGGTGGTCAGGATCGGGGTGTCGCGGGGGAGTTCGCGGGACGCGATCCGGTCGAAGTGGTCGCCGTGCAGGTGGGAGAGGATGACCGCGGTCAGCGGTGGGAGGTCGGCGGGCTGCAGCGCGGGTTCGGTGCGCCGCCGGGAAAGCAGGCCCTGGCCGAAGTAGGACCACTGGCCGCGGTGGAGGAAGTTCGGGTCGGTGAGCAAGGTGAACGGGCCCAGCCGGAGCACCGTGGTCGCCGTGCCGACGAACATCAGCGAGTCGCCGGCGGGCGGGTCGAACGGGGACATCGCCGTCCTTTCGCGGGAGGTGGGGCGCGGCCGGGCGGCCGCGCCCCGCGGCCTCAGCTCTGCGAGCGCACGTTCTCCCGGGCTTCCTGGGCGCGATCGGTGACGTCGCCGGTCGCCGAGCGCGCTTCGTCCTTGACCGTGGACGCCGCGTCGGCGGCTTCCGACTTCACCGACTCGGCCGCCTGCTGGACCGGTTCGCGCAGGTTCTCCTTCAGCTCCTCGGCCGCGTGCTGGGCGACCGGGGCGACGTGCTCGCGGGCGAGGTCGGTCGCCTGACCGGCCAGCCGGCGCTCCGGCTCGCTCGCCGGCAGCAACGACGACACGAGCCAGCCGGCGCCGAAGGCGATCAGGCCGGCGGCCAGCGGATTGCCCTGCGTGCCGCGCCGGATCGACTGCGGGGCCTCGCTGACGGCGTCGGCGGCCGAACTCACCTTGTCCCCGGCCGCCGAGGCGACCGAGCCGGCCTTGTCGCCCACCGTCGACGCGTGGTCGGACGCCGTGCCCATGACGCGGTCCCGCGCGTTGCCGACCGCCGTCCGCACCCGGCCGATCCGGCGTTCGACGATCCGGCCCGGGGTCACCTTTTCGGTGAGGGCGTTCACGTCGGTGCTGAGATTGCGTTGCGTGCTCTCGATTTCGCGGCGGATCCGCTCCGGTTCGGTCATGGTCGTTCGCCTTTCAGTGCGTCGGGAACCTGCTGCAGGGTCTCGACGGTGCGTTCGGGTTTCGGGTTGACGCGGCGGACTTCCCGCCGTCCCGTCGCGTAGAGCACGGCACCGGCGATCGCCCACACGACCGCGACGATCAGCGCGGCCCAGCCGGAATCCATGACGTTCGCCAGGCCCTGCCACAGGGCGATGGAGAGGAACAGCACGACCAGGTAGCCGGCGAACCCGGCGCCGCCGAGCATGCCGGCGCCCTTCGCGGCCTTGCCCGCCTCGGCCTTGACTTCGGCCTTGGCCAGCTCCACTTCCTGCCGCACCAGGGTGGAGAGGTCCTTCATGACGTTGGACATCAGCTCGCCAACCGAAGCATCGGCGACATCGACGGGTTCACCGGCGCGGGGCACGGGCCCGGGCCCGGGTGCTTGGGTCATCACGGCACCTGCCCCGGCGCGGAGAAGCGAGGGCTCGGCTGGGGCAGGCCTTCCGGCGGCGTGGGCGCGGTGGACCCGCCGGGACGGCCCGGCTGGGGAAGGTCACCTGCCGGCGGTGTGGTGTGGCTGCCGGGGGTGGCGCCCGGCTGCGATGCGGTGTGGCCGCCAGGGTGACTCGGCTGGGGAAGGTCGCCCGTGGGCTGCGACGCGTTGTACCCACCGGGAGCGGCGCCCGGCTGTGAGAAGTCGCCCGCGGGCGGCGTGGGGTGCCCGCCAGGGACTGCACTCGGCTGGGGCAGGCCTTCCGGCGAGGGCGCGGCATGCCCGCCGGGCCGGCCCGGCTGGGGCAAGCCTTCAGAGGGCTGCGGCGCGTTGTACCCGCCGGGCGCCGCGCCCGGCTGGGTCGGCTGCGGGAGGCCGCCTGCCGGCTGCGGTCCGTTGTAGCCGCCCGGGGCCGCGTATCCCGGCTGCGGAAGGCCCTGCTGCGGCGCCGGATACCCGCCGCCCGGCTGGGGCACCGGCGGCGTCGCGGCCGGGCCGGCGTGCGGTTGCGGGGCGCCCGCCCGGCCGTTCGACGACTGTTCCTTCTGCTGCGCCACCACACCCCGGGTGAGCCGCCCGACCAGCGCACCGGCGACCGCCGCCCCCACCAGGAACGTGCCCGGGCGGCGGCGGGCGAAGCGGCGGACCTCGTCCAGGAGGTCGCCCGGTTCGCGGTGCTCGAGCCAGTCCGCCACCGAGCGCGTGCGGTCCGACACCTGGCGCGCGACGTCGCCGGCGAGGCCGGGGGAGTCGGTCTGCTCCGCCATCCGCTCCAGCTGGCCGGCCAGCTGGTGGAGGCTTTCGGCCGCCTTGCGCTGGCCGTCCCTGGCCTGCGACTGCAACTGCTCCCGGCCTTCGCGGAGCAGGTCGCGCGCTTCGCTCTGAGCGTGCGCGGCGACGTGCTTTGCTTGGTCCGCAGCCGTTTGCGCGACTTCGCCGCCCCGGTCGGCGGCCGTCGAAGCCACTTCGCGGGCTTCGTCCTTCGCGGTTTCCGGCATCGACGGCGAACCGCTGCCCGGTTGCGGCGGTGACTGACCGCCGGCTCCCTGCGTCATCTCGACCTCCTGCGGGAGAGGCACTTTCGCGCCCACATGGGTGCCGATGGGCGACCACCGGCTTGGTAGGGCGGCTGGCTACCCGGGTGGTCCGGGGATAAACCGGACGCCGGCGGCAGCGAACCGCCCCCGTCGTCCAGGTGACGGCGGGGGCGGTTGCGGGCCGGTCGGTCAGTTGCCCGGGCGCGCCACGTCGCCGCGCCAGGCGCCGGTCTCGCGGCCACCGCGGTCCTCGATGAAGGTCTTGAACCGGCCCAGGTCGCCCTTGATGCGGCGGTCGAGGATGCCGAGCTTGTCGGCGACGTTCTCGACGAAGCCGTCCGGGTCGATGTCGAGCTGGGCGGTGACCCGGGTGTGCCGGTCGTCGAGGCGGTGGAAGGTCACGACCCCCGCGTGCGTCGGGCCGGAGTCGGACTTCCAGGCGACGCGCTCGTCCGGGTGCTGCTCGGTGATCGTCGCGTCGAACTCGCGGGTCTGCCCGCCGACGGTGATCTTCCAGTGCGTGTGGGTGTCGTCGAGCTGCCGGATCTCGTCGACACCCTCCATGAAGTGCGGGAACGACTCGAACTGCGTCCACTGGTTGTAGGCGGTGGTGACGTCGGTCTCGACGTCGACGGATTCGGTGACGGTGCTCATCGCCGGCTGTCCTCTCCTCTGGGGCGGCTGGTCCGCTCCGGTTACCCGGCAAATCGATGACAAAACGATGCAACCGATCTAGGGTCGGCAGCGACGGAAGGGAGCACCCGTGACCGACGACGGGGCGTCCACACTCACGGTGCGCGTCCGCACCGTCCCGGAGGCCGTCGTCGTCGCGCCGGCCGGCGACCTGGACCTCGGCACCGCGCCGGTGCTGCGCGCCCGGGCCCGCGCCGCGCTGGCCGGGCGGCCGGGCGCGCTCATCGTGGACCTGGCGGCGATCACCTTCTGCGGCTCGGCGGGGCTGCAGGTCATCGCCGAACTGGCCGGCGCAACGGCGGCCGCGGACCTGCCGTTCGCGGTGGTCGCCGACGGACGCCCGGTGCTGCGTTCGCTGCAGGTCACCCGCATGGACCGCACACTCGCGCTGCACCCCACGGTCGACGGCGCCTGCGCGTGGCTCCGGGAGCGGCCCGCGAACGGCGGTTAGGGCCGAGCCGGTCGCGGGTAACCCTCCGCCATGGAAGCGGAGGCGCTGCTGCAGAGCCTGACTCGCGTCGTGACCACGCTCGACGGCACCGGCATCCGGTTCGCCGTGGCGGGCGGGCTGGCCGTGTACGCCCGCGGCGGGCCGCCGTCGGACCACGACGTCGACCTGTTCCTCAAGCCCGGCGACGCGGACCGGGCCGCGGAGGTGCTCACCGCCGCGGGCCTGCGCCGCGTGCACCCGCCGGAGGACTGGCTGACGAAGGTCTACGACGGCGACATCCTCGTCGACCTCATCCACGGCCCCAACCACCGGCCGGTGACCGACGAGCTGCTCGACCGCGCGGCGCTGATGCGCATCGGCTCCACCGCGGCGCCGGTCGTCTCCGGCACCGACCTGCTGGTGGACAAGCTGCTCGTGCTGAGCGCGCACCGGTGCGACTTCGCGCCGCTGCTGCGGATCGCCCGCGACCTGCGCGAGCAGGTCGACTGGACCGACGTCGCCGTGCAGGTGTCGGCGTCCCCGTACGCCCGGGCGTTCCTGGCGCTGCTCGGCGACCTGGCCGTGATCGACCCGAAGGAGGCTCTCGTGCCCGAACCACCGCAGTACCTCGTCGCCCGGCTCAGCCGGGCCCTCGCCGAAGACCCCCGTACCGCCGAGCTCGGCGTGCACGTGACCGTCCGGGGCGAGCACGTCCACCTGACCGGCGAAGTCACCTGCCCGGCGCGCAAGGAGGAGGTCGACGCGGTCGTCGGCGAGTACCTGACCGGGGAGCTGGTGCACAACGACGTCCGGGTCGCCGACGTCCGCGAGCCGGCGAGCGCGGAGGAGATCGGCCGATGAGGATCGCCGCGGTCGGGGACGTGCACCTGGGCGAAGATTCCCGCGGCCTGCTCCGGCCGGCCCTGGAACACCTGGCGGGCACCGCCGACGTGCTGCTGCTGGCCGGGGACCTCACCCGGCACGGCACCGTCGAGGAAGCCCGCGTGGTGGCCGACGAGCTCGCCGGGCTCGGCGTGCCGATCGCCGCCGTGCTCGGCAACCACGACCACCACAGCGACTCCGGCGAGATGATCTCGAACCTGCTCCGGGAAACCGGCGTCGACGTGCTGGAAGGCGACGCGGTCCGGTACGACCTGCCGGACGGCTCCCTGGGCGTCGCGGGCGTCAAGGGCTTCGGCGGCGGGTTCGCCGGCAAGTGCGCCAGCCGGTTCGGCGAGCGGGAGATGAAGGACTTCGTCGAGACGACGATGGCTTCGGCGGATTCGTTGCGCAAAGCGTTGCAAACCCTCGACACGGACGTCGTCGTGGCGCTGACGCACTACGCGCCGATCCCCGGGACGCTGCACGGCGAGCCCCCCGAGATCCACCCGTTCCTGGGGTCGTACCTGCTGTGCGAGCCGATCGACGAGGTGGGTGCCGACCTGGCGCTGCACGGGCACGCGCACTTCGGGTGCGAGCAGGGCGTGACGCCCGGCGGGGTGCGGGTGCGGAACGTGGCGCAGCCGGTGATCCGGAAGGCGTACGCGCTCTACGACCTGCACCCGGCGGAGCTCTCCGCGCGCCGTTGACGGTCTCCGCGGGCTTCCGCGCACGGGCCGCCAGTGTCGCGAATGACTCATTCGGGACCTGGGAGGCCGCGAATGAGTCATTCGCGGCGCCTGCGGCCGGAGGTCACCGGGCCAGCAGCGCCCGCACTGCCGCCAGCGCCGGGCGTTCACCGGCCGTGGCCAGGATTTCCTCGGCCGTGTGCCAGCACTCCCGGGCCGCGGCGGGGCCGGTCAAGCTCAGGCGGGCGCGGCCGAGCACCACGAAGGCGTACGCCTGGCCCAGCCGGTGCCCGCTCGCCCGGAACCCGGCGATCGCCTGTCCGGCCAGGCGTTCCGCTTCTTCGGGCGAGCCCGCGTTGAACGAGATCCACGCCAGGCTGGTCCGGGCCTGCTCGGCCAGCAGCCGGAAGCCGCCCTCTTCGGCTTCGCGCAAGGCCGCCGCGCCGTGCGTGGCCGCGTCGACCGTGTCCACAGTGGACAGACCGAGCAGGGTGGCGATCCGGCCGCGGAGGTAGCCGATCTTCTCCGCCAGCCGGTGGGCTTCGGTGTATTCCGCCAGCGCCGCCGCCGGGTCGCCCGCCTGGCGGTGCAGGTCGCCGAGCGCGCCGAGGGCGTCCACCTCGAACCGCTGGTTGCCCGCCTCGCGCGCCACCGTCACCGCCAGCCGCGCCGCGGGCCACGCTCGTTCGAGGTCGCCGGTGACCCGGTGCACCGCGGCGAGCCGGACCAGCGCGTCCGCCTCGTCGTCGCGGGAACCCAGCTCCCGCAACGCTTCCAACGCTTCGGTCAGCACGGCCCCGGCGCGGGCCAAGTCGCCCGACACGCGGTAGGCGTACCCGAGGTTGCACAGCGCGATCGCCGCCGCGTGCGGTGAGCCGAGCCGGCGGCAGAGGTCGAGGGCACGCTCGTTGTGCTCGACGCCTTCGGCGAGCCGCCCGTGTTCGATGAGCACGGCCCCGAGGTTGATCAGCCCGTTGGCCGCCCGGATCGACGCGCCGCTGCGCAGCGTCCCGGCCAGCGCCGCGGTGAAGTACTCGATCGCCCGGTCGAGCCGGCCGAGGTCCAGGTGCACGACGCCGAGCGCGTGCAGCACCGAGTCGGCGCCTTCGCGGGCACCGGCGGCGCGGTAGGACGCCTGGGCGGCTTCGAGCTCCGCGAGCGCCGTCTCGTAGTCCCCGCGGCTCCAGGCCAACGCCCCGAGGCTGTGCCGCATCGCCCCGGCGGCCCGCTCGTCCCCGGCCCGGCGCGCGGCGGTCAGCCCGGCGGTCGCGGCCGCCTGCCACTCCGCGTCGAGGCGGTGCGAGTGGAAGAAGCCGCGCAGCAGGTCGGCCGCCCGCCAGGCGAACGGCCCCTGCTCCCGCCCGGCCGTCCAGCGGATCGCGGACAGGACGTTGCCGTGCTCGGCCAGCAGCCACCGGCGCGCTTCGGCCGGCTCGACGGCCTCGCTGTCCTCGGGCGCGTCGGGCAGCCGTTGCAGGTCCGGGTAGAGCGCGGTCGCCGCGCCGGCCGCGGCCCGCAGGTAGTACCCGAAGAGCCGGTCGAGCGCGGCCGCCCGCTCGGCCGCCGGGAGGTCCTCGCGCGCCCGCTCGGCGGCGTACGCGCGGAGCAGGTCGTGCAGGCCGAACCGGTCGCCGCCGCGGGGCTGCACGAGGTGGCTCGCGGCCAGGTCCCACAGCAGCCGGCGGGCCTGCAGCGCGGTGACCCCGGCCAGTGCCGCCGCGCCCGCCACCTCGATGTCGGCCCCGGGCACCAGCCCGAGCAGGCGGAAGAACCGGGCCGCGGCCGCGGAAACGGCGTCGAAGGACAGGTCGAACGCCCGCCGGACGCCGAGCTGTTCGAGGTCGGGGCCGGCCAGTTCGGCGAGGTAGCCGTCCAGCGACCGGTCCGGCCACAGCGCCAGGTTCGCCGCGGCGATCCGCAGGGCCAGCGGCAGCCCGGCGCACAGCCGCACCAGCTCGCGCGCGGCGGTCTCCTCGGCCGCGACGCGCTCTTCGCCGACGACCGAGGCGAGCAGCGCGAGCGAGTCGTCCGGTGGTAGTTCGGCCAGCTCCACCAGCCGGGTGTCCACGGTGGCGGCCAGGCCGCAGAGCCGGTCGCGGCTGGTGATCAGCACCGCGCAGCCCGGGCTCCCGGGCAGCAGCGCGCGCACCTGGTCCGGCCCCGCCACGTTGTCCAGCACGATCAGCACCCGCCGGTCGGCGAGCACCGAGCGGTAGAGCGCGGCGGCGTCGGCGAGCTCGGTCGGCACCTGGCCGGGCCGGACGCCGAGCGCGTGCGCGAAGCGGGTCAGCACCTCCAGCTGCGCGAGCGCCGGGACCGCCGAGTAGCCCTGGAGGTCGGCGAAGAGCTGGCCGTCCGGGAAGTGCCGCGCGGCGCGGTGCGCCCAGTGCACGGCGGCCGTCGTCTTGCCCACCCCGGCCGGCCCGACGAGCAGCGCGATCGGCGGGTGCGTCCCGGCCGGCCCGCCCACCAGGTCGTCCAAAGTGGACATGAGCGCGGCCCGGCCGACGAGCGTGGCGACGTCCGGGGGCAGCTGCCGCGGCCGGAACTCCGGCCGCGCGGCGGGCGGTTCGTCGGGGGTCTCGTCGGCGAGGACGGCCCGGTGGGCGCGCCGCAGCCGCTCGCCGGGCCCGACGCCGAGCTCGTCGGTGAGCATCCGGTGTACTTCACGGTAGGCCTCGAGGGCGTCGGCGCGGCGGCCCGAGCGGTGCAGGGCCTCCAGGTACAGCGCCCAGAACGCTTCCCGCCACGGGTGTTCGCGGGTCACCCGCGCCAGGTCGTCGGTGATCTCGCCGGACCGGCCCAGCTCGAGGCTGACCTCGAAGTACCGCTCCTGCGCCCGCAACCGCTCCTGCTCGACGTCTTCCCGGTTCACCACCTCGGCCGGAACATCGGCGAGCACGGGCCCGCGCCAGCAATCGAGCGCGGCGGCGAGCAGTTCGCGTTCGGTTGCCGGATCCGGCTCCCCGGGCGCGGCGGCGACGAGCTCGCGGAACCGCAGCAGATCGTGCTGCGCGGACCGGACGCGCAGCAGGTAGCCGGTGGGCTGCGTTTCGATGACGCCGTCACCGAGCGCCCGTCGCAGCCGGACCGCGTGCACCTGGATGCTCTTGCGCGCGGTGTCCGGCGGGTCGTCGCCCCAGAGCAGCTCGGTGAGCCGTTCGAGCGAGACCGTGGTGTTCGCCCGCATCAGCAACGCCGCCAGCAGGGCCCGCACCTTGGGCCCGGTGATGGGGACGGGCTCGCCGTCCCGCAGGACCTGCAACGGTCCCAGCACCCCGAAGCTGAGCACTCTTGTCCGCACCCCCCGCTGACCGGACGAACCGGTCATCCCGCCGAGAGGGTAGCGGGAATCGGCCGGTGGGGCCGTATGGGCTGCACCACGGAGGGTGAGACACCGGCCTTCCCGGGGCGGCTCGGGTGGGGGGCGGGCGGGTGATCGGCCGGGGCGGGCGGGCTGCGCCGGGAAAAGGGCGAGTGCCGGTCGGGTGGATTGCCGCCGGTCGGCGGGGTCGGGGGGCTGCGCCGCCGACGAGGCGAATGATCAACCTGTGAGCCGAGGCGGGCGGGCTGCGCCACCAGCGGTGAGAGCGGCGAGCCGGCGCCGGGCCGGGGGTTGCCGGTCAGCCGCGTCGGGTGGGCTGCACCGCCGGCGGCGACAACAGCGAGCCGAACACCGGCTCCGGGGCGGTGATCCGCAGGTCGAAGTCGTCGAGCGTATCCGCGGACTCGAGCACCTTCGCCGTCGCCTGGTTCACGAAGCGGGAGCCGACGCAGGCCGCGCTGCCGAAGCCGTACGGGAGATACCTTGCCTTGTGGCCCTCCGGGGGCGCCGCCCAGCGGGCCGGGCGGTACTCGCCCGGCTCGGTCCAGACCTCCGGGTCGCGGTGCAGCAGGTACGTGCACAGGTACAGCCGGTCGCCCGGGACCAGCGGGACGCCGCCCAGCCCGGTCGCCGCGGTGACCTTGCGGGACAGCAGCCAGGCCACCGGCCACAGCCGCAGTGCTTCGCGGACGCGGTGGGCGGCGGGCTCGGTCACCGGGACCGGCGGCAGGGTCGTGCCTGCCGGGGTGCCCGGTCGCCAGCCGCGGTCGAGCAGGACCGTCCAGGCGAACACCATCGCCGCGGCCCGGCAGACCGCGCCGACCAGGCCGTGCAGCGCCAGCGCGACGTCGTCGGCCGAACCGAGGGCGGTGCGCAGGGCGTCGGGAAGGGGCTCGGTGCGGCCGGTGGCCCAGCGGTGCAGGGCCGCGTCGGCCCGGCTGTGCGCGAGGCGGCCCCGGAGCCGCCGCAGGGTCGTGCTCGTGCGGTCGAGCCCGTCGGACGCCGCGAGGGCGTCCTGCAACGTCTGCCGGGCCCGCGCGTGCAGGCCGGGGAAGAGCTGTTCGCCGAAGAGCCGCAGGTAGCACGTCGCAAGCGCGCCTGGCCACGTCTCACCGGCCTCGGCGGACCGGCGGAGTTCGGCGCCGATCCGTTCCGCCGGGACGGCCTCCCCGGCGCGGTCCAGTTCCCGCGCCAGCGCGGCGTTGACCGGACGGCTGCGTTCGGAGCCGGGCACCCACCCGGCGACGGCCCCGAACGTCGCCGCCTTCGCCTCGAACGGCGTCGTGGTCCCGGCCAGCGCCGTGCGGACGAGCTCCGCGCCGGACACCAGGTACCGGCCCGGCTCGAACCGGCGGATCGCGATCCCGTCGCCGGCCCACCCCTCGAGGGCGGCGCGCGGGTCGGTCAGGAACGTGCCGGGCTCGGCAGTGGCTCGGCGCACGGAAGTCTCCCGGGAAAAGCCCCGCGACCGGGGCTGGGGGACCCCGGCCGCGGTGGTCATCAGTAGATCTCGTAGTAGAAGCGCCAGGCGGCGCCCAGCTCACGAGTGCGCAGGCTGCGCGCGACGGAACGGGTGAAGAAGCGAAGCGTCCTCATGGTGGTTCTCCTTCTCTTGCCGGGTGTTACCAGCGCAGGCCGATGTTGGACGAGCCGGCGGGTCCCGAGACGACGCCGTACAGCCACTGGGCCGGCACGCCGCTGCAGGTCCAGGACCGCGGCGGGTCCACGGCGCTGAACCCGGAGCGGCAGACGGTGCCGTTGCTGTTGAGGACGGCCCACTCCGCCCCGCCGCTGCCGTGCACGTCGGCGTCGACCGACAGGGTGCCGCCCGGGAACCAGACCTCGCTCGTCTGGCAGGAACTGCCCGCGCACGTCGACGAAGTGCCGCCCTGCACGGTGGCCAGTGCGGCCGGTGCGGCGAGTGCGAGCGCACTGGCCGCGATCGCGCCGACGACGACGGCGCGCTGGGTTGATCGGTACATGTCTGCCCTCTCTCCCTGAAGCGGAAGGGGCGGGCGCTGCAGGCCCCCAGCCTGCAGCGCGCGTCACGACGGACGCGGGAAGAACTCCCCCAGTACCCCCTGGCTGCCAGGCGACCGGCACCCTCCCACCGGCAGGTCCCCCCGGCCGGTGAGCTCCGGACCCCCAGCCCCTCGCTCCGACCGCCTGGCGGAACTGATCTTGCCGGTCGCCGGTTAAAGCCGGGCAAAACCGGCCGGCGGTCGGCGCGTACGAGGCCGGTGGTGCGTTGGGGGAGTGTGCGGGGGTCGCGAACGGTTCGGGTGTCCAGGTCGCGCGCGGCGGTCGGTGCGGGCGAGGCCGGTGGTGATCTGCGAGCGTCCGGGCGCCACCCACCCGGTCAGGCGGCCAGGTCCCGCGCCGCCGCCAGGACGTGGGGGGCCAGGCCGTCGGCTATCACCGCGTAGCCGGCCGACGATGGGTGGAACCGGTCGGCGGAAAACAGCCCCGGCTCCGCCGCGAAGCGAGCCGCGAGTTCCGGACCGGCCGTTGCCACCGCGCCCCCGGCCCGGATGGCGGCCTCCGCCTGCGCCTGCGCGTAGTGGCCGCTGGCCGCCGAGACCAGCTGACGATAGGGACCCGGCACGCGCGCCACGATCCCCAGGTCCGGCGCCGGCACCACGATGACCCGCGCGCCGGCTCGCACCAGGCGGGCCACCGCGTCGTGCAGCTGGCGGGCGCCGACCGCCGGGGCGACGAACCCGGCGAGGTCGTTCGCGCCGATCACGATCAAAGCCAGGTCCACGCCCTCGCCGAGGGCGACGCCGACCTGGCGTTCGAGGTCGGCCGAGCGCGCTCCGGGTACGCCGAAGTTCCGCAGGCGCACCGCGTGGCCCGCGTCGCGCAGGCGGCGGGTCAGCCGCCGGCCGAGCGTGTCGTCCTCGCGGCTGCTGCCGACGCCCGCCGCCAGGGAGTCGCCGAGGACGCAGAATCGGAGTGGTGAAGGCATCGACAGGTACAACGTGGGCACGCCGCGGTTGCTTCCCCGTGGCCGTGGTCCTCGTGCTGCTGCTCACCGCTCTCTGGGCGTTCCAGCGGCGCCTGATCTACGTCCCGGACCCGGCACCGCTACCCGCCGCCGCAAACCTCCTGCCCGGCGCTGTGACAACCGGGGCTTCGCCCCGGAGCGGGGGCTCTGCCACCCGCACCCCCGAACCGATTGCCGAAGACATCCTCCTCCGCACCGCCGACGGCCTCGACCTGGGCGCCTGGTACCTGCGCCCGGCCGGCCGGGACCCGGCGGCGACCGTGCTGGTCGCGGGCGGCAACGGCGGCAACCGAGCGGGGCGCGCGCCGCTGGCCGCGAAGCTCGCCCAAGCCGGGCTGGCCGTCCTGCTCCTCGACTACCGCGGCTACGGCGGCAATCCCGGCGACCCGAGCGAGGACGGCCTCGCCCTCGACGTCCGCGCCGCCCACCGGTTCCTGACCGAGGACCGGCAGGTGCCGCCCGGGCGCCTGATCTACTTCGGGGAGAGCCTCGGCTCCGCCGTCGTGACGGAGCTGGCCCTCGATCACCCGCCGGCCGGGCTGCTGCTGCGGTCGCCGTTCACCGACCTGGCGGCCGTCGGCGCGGAGGTCTACCCCTACCTGCCGGTGCGGCTGCTGCTGCGCGACCGCTTCCCGGTCGAGGAGCAGGCCGCGCGGCTGCGCGTCCCGGCGGTGGTGGTCGTGGGCGGCCGCGACTCGCTCGTCCCGCCGGCCCAGAGCCGCGCGGTGGCGGCCGCGGCGTCGGCCCGGCTGGTCGAGGTCCCCGGCGCCGACCACAACGACCCGGCGCTGCTCGACGGCCCCGAGCTGGTCGCGGCCGTCCTCTCCCTGGTTCCGCGCTGAACCTGGTCCTGGCGGACCCAGGCTGGACCGGGCCTGGCCGGGTGCGCCCGGCCGCCGCACGATGGCCGCATGACGAACACCATGCAGGCGGTCACCATCCCCGAGTTCGGCCCGGCCGACGTCCTGCGGCTCGACGCCGTGGCGGTCCCGGAGCCCGGCCCGGGCGAGGTCTCGATCGACGTCGCCTACGCCGGCGCCAACTTCGCCGAGGTCCTCTACCGGCAGGGCGTCGTGGACGTCCCGCTGCCCTTCGTCCCCGGCATCGAGGTCGCCGGCCGGATCCGCGCGCTCGGCGAAGGCGTCACGGGCCGGTCGGTGGGGGAGCCGGTCGCCGCGTTGACGATCGTGGCGAGCGGGGGCTACGCCGAAGTCGTCACGACCTCCGCGGACCTCGTCGCGCCCCTGCCCGGGACCGACCTGGCGACGGCGGCCGCGGTGCCGTCCAACAGCACCACCGCGTTCCTCGTGCTGGAGCGGGTGGCCCGGCTCGCGCCCGGCGAGCGCGTGCTCGTGCACGCCGCCGCCGGCGGGGTCGGCAGCCAGCTGGGCCAGGTGGCCCGCCTGCTCGGGGCCGGCCGGGTGGCCGGCACCGTCGGGAGCGCCGCGAAGATCGCCGCCGCGAAGGCGTTCGGCTACGACGAGGTCGTCCTGCGCGACGAGGTCGCGGGCCTCGGCGAGTTCGACGTCGTGGTGGACGTGGTCGGCGGCCCGGCGCGCCGCGCGAGCCTGGACCGGCTGGCCCCGATGGGCCGCCTGGTGGTGATGGGCAACGCCTCGGGCGCCGCGGACGTCGGCATCCCGGCCAACGAACTGTGGTTCACCAACAAGACCGTGTCGGGCTTCAACCTCGCCGCGTTCACCGCCGTGGCACCGGAAACCGCGGGCCGGGCGCTGCGCCGGGCCGTGGCGGCCGTCGCGGACGGCACCCTGCGCGTCGACGTCGAGGCCCTGCCGCTGGCGGACGCGGTCACGGCCCACCGCCGCATCGAATCCGGGGCGACGACCGGCAAGCTCGTGCTCCGCGTCAGCGGCCCATCTGCTTGATCGGCTCGCCGATGTCGACGACCTGGCCGGCGGGCGGCGGCCGGATGTCCACCGGTGTGCCCCAGCCGCGGTAGCCGGTCGCGCCGGTGACCGGACGCAGCTTTGCGGACCCGGCGGCCGCCTGGGACACCAGGTCTTCGCTGCCGGGATCGGTGCCGACCCACTCCTTGCCGGGTATCCCCGCCGGGGCGTGGATGAAGGTTCGCCTGCCGAGCACGCGGATCTCACTGCCGCCGGTCACCATCGTGAGGTTGCACGTGCTGCCGTCGATGCTCAGCGCGCCGGGGGGTGTTCGTGGTACCGGAGCCGTCGGCGGGGCGCTGCCCCCGGACCGCGGTCGCAGGCGGCCAGTGTGACGTGTGTCCGCCTTGAGACCTCGGCCGCATCGCGCATAATGGCCCTGACCGACTGCTTGGTATGTGCCGGGCACCACAGCCGAAGGAGACCCGTGAACTCGTTCAAGGATCGCGTCGCGATCGTCACCGGGGCCAGCCGGGGCATCGGCCTCGGGATCGCGAAGACGCTCGTCGAGCGCGGCGCCAAGGTCTGCCTCACCGCGCGCAAGACCGACGCCCTCGAAGAGGCCGTCAGCTCGCTCGGCGGCCCGGACGTCGCCATGTTCGTGGCCGGCAAGTCCGACGACACCGACCACCAGGACGAGACGGTCGCCAAGACGATCGAGACCTTCGGCAGGCTCGACTACCTGGTCAACAACACCGGCATCAACCCCGTCTACGGCCCCACCCTGGACATCGACCCGGCCGCCGCGGCGAAGATCCTCGGCGTCAACGTGCTCGCGCCGCTGGCCTGGACCAAGCGCGCCCGCGACGCGTGGATGGGCGAGCACGGCGGCGCCGTCGTCAACGTCGCCTCCGTCGCCGGCCTCGGCGCTTCGCCGGGCATCGGCCTGTACGGCGTCAGCAAGGCCGCGCTGATCCGGCTGACCGTCGAACTCGGTGCCGAGCTCGGGCCGAAGATCCGGGTCAACGCCGTCGCGCCGGCCGTGGTCAAGACGAAGTTCGCGACCGCGCTCTACGAAGGCCGCGAGGAGGAGGTCGCCGCCGCGTACCCGATGAAGCGTCTCGGCGTGCCGTCGGACATCGCGGGCGCGGTGGCGTTCCTGCTGTCCGACGACGCGGGCTGGATCACCGGGCAGACCGTGGTCCTCGACGGCGGCGTGACCCTCGGCGGTGGCCTGTGACCGGCGTCGTCGTCACCGGGGGCGGCGGCGGTATCGGCGCGGCGCTGGCCCGCCGCTTCGCCGCCGACGGGGCCCGGGTCGTGGTGGCCGACCTCGACGGGGACAAGGCCGCGGAGGTGGCCGCCGAAGTCGGCGGGACGGCGTTCGCGGGCGACGTCGCGAGCCTCGACGGCGTCACGAAACTGATCGACAGCGCGCGCTCGGCGCTCGGCGAGATCGACGTCTTCTGCGCCAACGCGGGCATCGCGCCCTTCGGCGGCGCGGAAAGCGGTGAGGACGTGTGGGCGCGCACCTGGGACGTCAACGTCATGTCGCACGTCCGCGCGGCGAACCTGCTGCTGCCGGCGTGGCTCGAACGCGGCCAGGGGCACTTCATCGCGACGGTGTCCGCGGCCGGCCTGCTGACCAGCCTCGGTTCGGCGCCGTACTCGGTGACCAAGCACGGCGCGCTGGCGTTCGCGGAATGGCTGTCGGCGACCTACCGCCACCGCGGCATCACCGTGCAGGC
This sequence comes from Amycolatopsis sp. NPDC003731, assembly GCF_053586895.1. NCBI lineage: Bacteria > Bacillati > Actinomycetota > Actinomycetes > Pseudonocardiales > Pseudonocardiaceae > Amycolatopsis > Amycolatopsis sp. NPDC003731. The sequence goes on from NZ_JBSFNC010000013.1 coordinate 57,951, forward strand.
GATCTGCCCGCAGGGTGTCCGCACGGCGATGCTGGAGAGCACCGGCACGGCGGGGCAGCTGCTGATGGGTGCCTCGGCGATCGAGCCGGAGCAGGTGGCGGACGCGCTGTTCGACGCGATGGCCGACCAGCGGTTCCTGGTGCTGCCGCACCCGGAGGTCGCGGGCTACTACGCGGCGCGCGCCACCGAGACCGACCGGTGGCTCGGCGGGATGAACAAGCTGCAGCGCAAGGTCGAAGAGGCCGTCGGAGAGCTGTGAGCTGGCAGCCCGAGGTCGACGAGATCGCCCGGCGGCGCGAGCTGGCCGAGCGCATGGGCGGGCCGGAGAAGGTGGCCCGCCAGCACGCCGCCGGGCGTTCGACGGTCCGCGAGCGCATCGCGGCACTGGCCGACCCGGGCAGCTTCGGCGAGATCGGGGCGCTGGCCGGTACCCGGTCCGAAGTGGACGGATTCACCCCGGCCAACTTCGTGGTCGGGACCGCCCGCCTCGACGGCCGCCGGGTGGCCCTCGGCGCGGACGACTTCACGATCCGGGGCGGCGCGGCGGACGCGGCGATCATGGAGAAGCAGGTCTACGCCGAGCGGCTGGCGAACGAGCTGGGGCTGCCGCTGGTCCGGCTGATCGAGGGCACCGGGGGCGGCGGCAGCGTCAAGATGCTGGAGCAGCACGGGTTCAGCTACGTCCCGGTCAACCCGGGCTGGGACGTGGTGGTGGACAACCTGTCCGCGGTCCCGGTCGTGTCGCTGTGCCTGGGCCCGGTGGCCGGGCTGGGCGCGGCGCGGGCGGTGATGTCGCACCTGTGCGTGCTGGTCGAGGGAACGGGTCAGCTGTTCGTCGCGGGACCGCCGGTGGTGAAGCACGCCACCGGCGAGGACCTGACCAAGGAGGAGCTCGGCGGCGCCGAGGTGCACCGGCGCAGCGGCGCGGTGGACCGGATCGTGCCGTCCGAGGCGGCCGCCTTCGCGGTGGCCAAGCAGTTCCTGTCGTATCTGCCGTCCTCCGTGGACTCTTTGCCGCCAGTGGTGTCCACTGTGGACCCGGTCGATCGCCGTGACGAGGCGCTGCTGTCGCTGGTGCCGCGCAACCGCCGTCACCCGTACCGCCTGCGGCCCCTGCTCGACGGCGTGTTCGACGAGGGATCGGTGTTCGACTACGCCGTTTCGGGCGGCTCGGCGTATGCGGGTCTGGCCCGCTTGGCGGGACACCCGGTGGGCGTGCTGGCCACCGACGCCTACCGCGGCGCGACGCTGACGCCCGAGGGCGCCGACGTGCTGACGCGGCTGGTGGACCTGTGCGAGACGTTCCACCTGCCGCTGGTGTCCTTGACCGACCAGGCGGGCATGGTGATCGGCGCGGCGGCGGAGCGGGCGGGCGCGATCCGCCACGGCGCCCGCGCGGTGACGGCGGTGTACCAGGCCCGCGTGCCGATGGCGGAGGTGATCGTCCGCCGGGTGTTCGGCGTGGGCGGAGCGGGCCAGGTGAACCGGCACCGCCTGGTCCGCCGCTGGGCCTGGCCCTCGGGGGACTGGGGCTCGCTGCCGGTGGAGGGCGGCATCGAGGCGGCCTACCGCGCGGAACTCGAGGCGGCCCCGGACCGCGAGGCGCGGATCGCGGAGATCCGGGCCCGGCTGGACGAGGTGCGCTCCCCGTTCCGCACGGCGGAGCGGTTTTCGGTGGAGGACGTGATCGACCCGCGGGAGACGCGCGCCCGGCTGTGCGACTGGGTGGTGGACGCCTACGCGGTGCTGCCGAAACTGGTGGGCCGGCTGTCGTTCGGGATGCGGCCCTGAGGGCTCCCGCTGAAAGTTACACCGGGCCGGAGCCCGCTGACCCGCACGATTCCGCGGCCGGTTGACAGGTTCGCCGCGCCGGTTCCAGCATCGGCCTGCTGACCGCCGGAAGGAGTCGCGTGATGATCAAGAAGGTCCTGGTGGCCGTGGCCGCCGCGGCGCTCGCGCTGGGAACCGGCGGGGTGGCCGCGAGTGCGCCCCTGCAGCCGGCTGCCGCCACCGCCGGCTGCGGGAAGGCGCCGACGCTGACCAGCGGCACCCGGACGATCCAGACCAGCGGGAAGAACCGCAACTACCTCCTGCGGATCCCCGACGGCTACGACCGCACCCACCCCTACCGGCTGATCTTCGGCTTCCATTGGCTGGGCGGCACCGCCACCGACGTCGACACGGGCCGGACCGTGCAGACCGGGGCCTGGGCTTACTACGGCCTACAGCGGCTCGCGAACAACAGCGCGATCTTCGTGGCGCCGCAAGGGTTCAACAACGGGTGGGCGAACTCCGGCGGCGAGGACGTCACGTTCACCGACGACATCATCCGGCAGGTCGAGGGTGACCTCTGCGTCGACACGACCCAGCTGTTCTCCGTGGGCTTCAGCTACGGCGCCGCCATGAGCTACTCGCTCGCCTGTTCCCGGGCGACGGTGTTCCGCGCGGTGGCCGTGCAGTCCGGTGGCGTGCTCAGCGGGTGCAGCGGCGGCACGCAGCCCATCGCCTATCTCGGCGTGCACGGGCTGCGGGACAACGTGCTCGGCATCGCGGGCGGCCGGTCGCTGCGGGACCGGTTCGTGGCCAACAACGGCTGCACCGCCCAGAACCCGCCCGAGCCGGCCCAGGGCAGCCTGACGCACCGGGTGACGAGCTACGCGGGCTGCCGGGCCGGGTACCCGGTGCAGTGGGCGGCCTTCGACGAGGGGCACATCGCCGCCCCGCAGGACGGCGCGACCGGCGACAGCGGCTCCCGGACCTGGGTGCCGGCGTTGGTGTGGCAGTTCTTCTCGCAGTTCGGTTCCACCACGCCGCCGCCCGACGACCCGCCGCCGGGCACCGGCGCCTGCCGGGTCGGCACCACGGTCAACGCGTGGAACACCGGCCTGACCGAGAACATCACCATCACGAACACCGGCTCGGCCGCGATCAGCGGCTGGTCGCTCGGGTTCACCCTGCCCGCCGGCCAGACCATCACCTCCGGCTGGAGCGCCACCTACTCGCCGTCGAGCGGGCAGGTCAGCGCCACCAACGTCGCCTACAACGCCGACCTCGCCGCCGGAGCGTCGATCACCATCGGCTTCCAGGCCAACCACACCGGCAACCCGGCTCCGGCCACCGCGTTCACCCTCAACGGCGCGGCCTGCACGGCCGGCTGACCGGCGCCGGGGTCACGCCTTCGTGGCGCGGAGGCGTGACCCCGCTTCGGTGTAGGCGATGGCCTTTCCGTCGCGTTCCCAGATCACGTCGGCGCACTCCACGCCCTCGGCGGACAGCTGCCGCTTGAGGACCTTGAACGTCGAGGTCCGCGGGAGTTCCCGGGCCGTGCGCACGTACCGGGGCACCTGCTTGGGCCCGAGATCGGCCTGGCCGGCGAGGAACCGGCCGAACTCCGCCGGGTCCAAGGGCCGCCCGTCGGTGACGATCGCGGCCATCACCTGGTCGCCGGTCACCGGGTCGGGGACCGCGTAGACGGCGGCGTCGGTGATCGCCGGGTGGCGCAGCAGGATCCGCTCGATCGGTGCCGTGCCGAGGTTTTCGCCGTCGACGCGCAGCCAGTCGCCGAGGCGGCCGGCGAAGTAGCAGAAGCCCTCGGCGTCGGCGTAGGCGAGGTCGCCGGTGTGGAACCGGCCGTCGCGCAGCCGTTCGGCGTCGGCCGCGGGATCGCGGTAGTAGCCGGCGAACCAGCCGGCGCCCGCGGTGTTGACCAGCTCGCCGACGGCGTCGGCGGCGTTGACCAGGTGACCGTCGGCGTCGAACTCGGCGGGCGGACACGGGCGGCCGGTGTCCGGGTGCAGGATGGCGACGTCGCCGGCCGGTCTGCCGAGCGAGCCGGGCGGCGTGTCGTCGGTGCGGGCGAACCCCACACCGCCCTCGGTGGAGCCGAAGGCGTCGACGACCTTGCAGCCGAAGCGGTTCTCGAACGCGGCCAGGTCGGCGCTCGCCCCTTCGTTGCCGTAGACGAGCCGCAGCGGGTTGTCGGCGTCGTCCGGACGTGGTGGGGTGGCGACCACATAGGACAGTGGCTTGCCGACGTAGTTGGCGTAGGTCGCGCCGAACTTCCGCACGTCGGGCAGGAAGCCGGAGGCGGAGAACCGCCGGCGCAGGGCGATGCCCGCGCCGGCCGCGAGCCCGACGGCCCACCCGGCCATGACGGCGTTGGAGTGGAACATCGGCATCGTGACGTAGACGGTGTCCGATGTGGACAACCGGAAGCGTTCGGCGAGCATGGCGCCGGGGAAGGCGATCTTGCCGTGGGTGCAGCGCACGGCCTTCGGATCGCCGCTGGTGCCGGAGGTGAAGATCAGCATCAGCAGGTCGTCCGCGGTCGCGGGGACCGGCTCGATCGGGTCGTCCGCCGGTGTCCAGGCCGCCAGGTCGCGCACGTCGAGGTCGAGGCCCGCCAGCAGGGGCCGGTACTTCGCTTCGGCGAGCACGAACTGGCAGTCGGCGAGCCGGACGTCCCGCGCGAGCGCGGCACCGCGCCGGGTGGGGTTGAGCCCGACCAGCACCGCCCCGGCGAAGGCGCAGGCGCCCAGGAGGAAGGAGAACTGCGGGACGTTGTCGGCCAGGATCCCGACGTGGGGCGGTTCGCCGGGGCGCAAGGCCTCACGAAGGCGGCCCGCCCAGCGCGCGGACGTCCGGACGTGCTCCGCCCACGACCAGGTTTCGTCCTCGAACCGCAGGCCCGGCCGCTCGTCGCCGGCGCGGGCCAGCAGCAGCTCGGTCACCGTCGGGACGCTCATCCGCGCACCTCCAGGCCAGTACGGTCAGAAGTGAAACACGTTCTACTTCTACCACGGGCCTGCCGCGGGGTCCACCACGCCGGTGACCTGCCTCGGTGGTGGTTGCCGCGACCCGGTCACCGGAGCTGTTGTGCTCGGCGGAACACCTGCGGCCCGTCGTGAGTTGTGCGTGGCATGACCCAACTCGTGGACCGCACGATCGCCGCCCTCCGTTCCGAGCACGACACGCTCGCCGACCTCGTCCGCGGCCTCACCGATGAACAGCTGGCCGCCCCCAGCGGGGCCGCCGAATGGACCGTCGCCCAAGTCCTCTCCCACCTCGGCAGCGGGGCGGAGATCGGCCGCGCGCCCCTCGCGCGGGCCGCCGGCGAGACCGTGGCCGCCGAAGAGAATCAGGCGATCTGGGCCCGCTGGGACGCCTCCGCCCCGCGCGCGCAGGCCGAAGGGTTCCTGGAGCACAACGCCCGCTGGCTCGAGACGGTCGAGGCGCTCACGCCCGAGCAGCGGTCCTCGCTGACCGTCGACCTCGGTTTCCTGCCCGAGCCCGTCCCGCTGGTGACCGCGCTGGGCCTGCGGCTCAACGAGGTGGCGAACCACTCGTGGGACGTGCGTGTCGCGTTCGACGAAACCGCCGGGGTGGCCGCCGGCTCGGCCGACGTCGTCGTCGAGCTGCTGGCCGGGCCCGTCGGGTTCATGCTGAACTTCCTCGCGAAGCCGGCCGAGCTCGCCGAGCCGGTGTCCGTCGCGGTGCCCGGCGCCGGCCTGGTGATCGACGACGCGGTCACCGTGGTGGACCACCTCGAAGGCCCGACGGCGACGTTCGACGGACCGGCGGAAGCGTTCGTCCGGCTGGTGAACGGCCGGCTCAAGGCGCCGTACGACAAGGGCGTCACCGTCGAGGGCCGGGTCACGCTCGACGAGCTGCGCCGGGTGTTCCCCGGCTTCTGAAGCTCTCGAGGAGGGCGGCCAGTTCGGCCGGGCGGCTGAGCGCGGCGCAGTGACCGGCGGTGATCTCGTCGGGCACGATGCCGAGCCGCTCGGCCGCCAGCCGGCGGACGAAGTCCGGTGGGAAGCAGCGGTCCTCGCGGCACAGCACGAAGCGGGTGGGCACGTCCGGCCACGCGGCCAGGGGCCACGGTTCCCGCATCGCCGTGGGGCAGGGGTGGGCGCGCTCCTTGCTCAGCGCTTCGTCGGCGAGGGCGCGCGGGACGTCGTGGTAGAAGCTGACGTACGGGTCGGCGTGGCCGGTGCGGCCCTCGTCGCGGGCCGCCTGGGCCTGCACGGCCTCGCCGCAGCCGGTGTTCCGGCTCCACTCTTCGGGCGGTTCGCCGGGTGCGGGGATCATGCCGGCCACCAGGACCAGCAGGCCGGCCGCGAGCCGGTCGGCGACCAGCGGGGCGGTGAAGCCGCCGAACGAGTGGCCGACGACGACCACGTCGGTCCGGTCGCCGATGCCCTCGACGACCGCGTCGGCGTAGTCGGTGAGCGTCGCCGTGTCGTCGTCGCCGGGCAGGTCCGGGGCGATCACCTCGTGGCCGCGGGCCCGCAGCTCGGCGGCGACCAGGTGCCAGGACCAGCCGACGTCGCCGCCGCCGTGGATCAGGACGTACGTGCTCATGGGACTGCCTTTCAGTGGTTTCGACGGCGCAGGGCGGGCCCGAGCGCCATTTGGACGGTGAACAGCGCGATCCCGCCGATCGCGCAGGCCGCGCCGAGGACGGTCGGGCCGGCCAGGTCGAGCAGTGCGGTCCCGGCCAGCGGGCCGAGCACCGCGCCGACGCTCCAGGTCGTCGAGGCGAGACCCAGGTAGCCGCCGCGGAGTTCGGCCGGCGCGAGGCTCGCGAAGGTGTCGCCGAACCGGACGGCGATCCCGATCTGGCCGAGCGTCCAGAGCACCACCGAGCCGGCGAAGGCGGCGGTGCTGTGGCCGACGGCGCCGAACCCGGCTCCGAGCCCGGCCAGGAGCATCGAGACGGCCGACACCGCGTGGGCGTTGCGGCCGGCGAGCAGCCGGACCGCCGGCGGCTGGAGGGCGACGACGGCGATCCCGTTCAGCGCCAGCACGCCGCCGTAGGCCGCGGGGCCGAGCCCGCCGGCCGCCATCAGCAGCGGCAACGTCGTGAACGTCTGCAGGAACAGCGTGAAGTAGCCGACGTGCAGCGCCAGCATCGCGAGCATCAACCGGTCGCGCAGCACGACGGGCAGCAGCGCCCGGCGCGTCCGCACCGAGCCCGGCGGACGGGTTTCCGGCACCTGGCGCCAGACGATCAGGGCCGCGGCCAGCGCGGTCAGGACGTTGATCCAGAACAGCAGCCCGTAGCCGTACCGGGCGAGGATCCCCGCGGTGACCGTGGCGACCGAGAAGCCGAGGTTGGCCGCCCAGTAGAGCATCCCGAACGCGCGGATCCGCTGGGACGCGGGGAGATCGGCGACCGCGGCCGACCCGGCCGGGCGGAACAGCTCGAGCGTCAGCCCGACGGCGACGGCGGCCGCCCAGATCGCGGGCAGTGAGTCCGCCGAGCCGAGCGCGGTGAGGGCCGCGGCGGCGCCCAGGAAGCCGGCCAGCATGGTGTTGCGCCGGCCGATCCGGTCGCCGAGCCAGCCGCCGAGCAGCTGGGAGCCGATGTCGCCGAGGCCGACCGCCGCGACCACCGTCCCGGCGCTCGCGGCGGAGAGGTGCTGCGCCTGCGTCAGGTACAGCACCAGGAACGATCGCACGACACCCCCGGCGCGGCCGACGAAGTGCGTGGCCGCCAGGGCCCAGACGAGTTTCGGGAGTCCGTGCCGGGTGTCTGTGGTCGTCATGGGAATCACGCTAGATCCGCGGAGACATCACGAAAAGCGATAAATTCCGATCGAATCGATCGCCATCGGCTATGTTAGGAGTTATGGCCGACTTCGAGCTGCGTCACCTGCGGACCATGGCCGCGATCGCCGAGGAAGGCACGTTCGGGCAGGCGGCCGCCCGGCTCGGCTACACGCAGTCCTCGGTGAGCCAGCAGATCGCCGCGCTGGAGAAGGCCGTCGGCGGCCCGGTGTTCGACCGGCCGGGCGGGCCGAGGCCGGTCCGGATCACGCGGCTCGGTGAGGTGGTCCTGGCGCACGGCCGCGAGCTGCTGGCGAAGGGCGAGGCGCTGACCGACGCCGTCGACCGGTTCCGGGCCGGCCACGGCCGCATCGACATCGGCACCTTCCAGAGCGTGTCGAACCTGATCCTGCCGTCCGTCATCCGCCGGCTGCTGGACGAGCACCCCGGCTGCGACATCCGGCTGTCCGACGTCACGCCGGACGACCCGCGGATCGGCGAGCTCGACCTGCTGTTCCACGACGGCCCGGTGTCCGGCGACGTCGAGCACGTCAAGCTATTCGACGAACCCTACCTGCTGGTGACGGGCGCGGCCGCGCTGCCGGACGGCCCGGTCCGGGTGAAGCGGCTCGACGACGTGCCGATGGTCGCCTGGCCGCCCACCCACCACCAGCGCTGGCTGGAGCGCACGTTCGCCCGCGCCGGCGCGCAGCCCCGGTTCGTGTTCCGCACGACGGGCCACGAAACGATCCTGTCGATGGTCCGGGCGGGCATCGGCTGGGCGGTGCTGCCGTGGCTGGCGCTGCACGGCCAGGACGCCTGGTCCGACGACCAGCTGAGCCTCCACCGGCTGACGCCGTCGCCGGAGCGCGAGCTGTCCCTGTACTGGCCGGCCGGGCGCACGGAGTCCCCGCTGGCGATCCGGACGCGCGAGATCGTGATCGAGGTGGCGGCGGAGCTGGCCGGGCGGATGTGACCCCTCAGAGGTGGATCAGCGCGCGGGCCGCCGCGGCGGCGTCGGTGAGCTTCGTGCCGGTGCCGGTGACGAAGTAGAGGCCGGACGGGGCGTTGCACTGGAGGGTCACGCTGAACCCGCCGGTGATCGGGCTCGAGCTGTAGTCGGAGCACAGCTGGCCGGTCCCCGCGTAGATCTGCGCGAGGGTGTGCGCTTCGTGGGCGGCGTCGGTGAGCTTGGTGCCCAGGCCCTGCCGGAAGGTGAGGCCGGAAGGGGCGGTGCACTGCAGGGTCACGCCGAAGCCGCCCAGCACGGAGCTGCTGCCGTTGGCGGAGCTGCACTTCAGGGCGGCGATGGCGGGATCCTGCACCAGGGAAGTGGCTTCGGCGGCTGCGTCGCTCAGCGTGGTGCCGAGACCGGCCACCACGCGGAAGGAGCTGCCGGTACAGGTCAGCGTCTGTTCGTAGCCCCCGAGGACGGCGCGGTTGGTGTAGGCGGAGCAGGAATCGGCCGCGTCGGCGACGGTGGGGGCGGCGACGGCCGAACCGACGGCGACGGCGAGGGTGCCGAGCGCTCCGAGGCAGCGACGCACGAACATGGCGGAACTCCTTTGCCGGGCCGGGCACCGCCGTGGTGCGGCGCGGGCGTTTCGTGGTCTACCACCCGGACGTGCGGAGGCTTCACGGCATTTGTGACGACAGGTCCGGACCAGGCGGGTCCGGCGGCTCAGCCGTTGCGGGCCATGGCGCCGGCGATCAGCAACGCCAGCCCGTGCTCCAGCGCCGGCGCCAGGTCCAGGTGCAGCGCGGCCAGTGCCGGGTCCGCTTCGTAGGCCGCGCGGGCGCTGGGTGACGGGCGGCAGTGCGTCCACAGCCCGCCGGTCAGGATCATGGCCAGGAGGCACACCGGTCCCGCCTCGGTACCGACCTCGGGGACGGACCGGCCGAGCAGCTCGGCCATTTCCTCCAGTCCGCCGAGGGCGGACCTCTTGAACCGCACCACGACGTCGGTGGACACGTTGTGCTCCAGCACCCCCGCCTGCGCGCCGATCAGGTCGCACAGCACCGTGCGGCGGGCCAGTGAACCGGCGACCACCGCCGCGAACGCTTCGGCGCGCTCCTGCGCCGGGCGGTCCGGGTCGACGCCTTCGGCCACTTCGCCGGCCACCTCGGCCAGCCAGTCCCGCAGGGCGCGGTCGAGCAGTTCGAGCAGCACGGCCTCGCGGGATTCGAAGTAGCGCAGCACGTTCGACTTGGCCAGGCCGACCCGGCGGCTGAGCTCGTTGAGGCTGACCTCGGCCACCGGCATCTCGTCGAGCATCTTCAGCGCCGTGTCGAGGATGGTGCGGCGCCGCTCCTCCCGCTGCTCCGCGCTGCGCGCCCGCTGGAACGTCATGAGATCAGCGTAACGCGCCCGCGGCCGGATTGGAGACCAGCAGTCTCTTGACAATAGACCGACGGTTCCTTAGCGTCGGAGTCATAAAAGACCGACGGTCCGCAAGGGCCGCGACGCAGGAGGACTGCCATGAGCGACACCTGGACCGAGCGCGACGTCCCCAGCCAGCGCGGCCGCGTGGCCGTGATCACCGGCGCCAACACCGGCCTCGGCTTCGACACGGCGAAGGTGCTGGCCGAGCGCGGCGCGACGGTGGTGCTCGCCGTCCGCGACGTCGAAAAGGGCAAGCAGGCGGCCGCCCGGCTCGGCGCGGATGCCGACGTCACCGTGCAGGCACTGGACCTGGCGTCGCAGGAGTCGATCCGGGCCGCGGCGGCCGATCTGCACGCCACGCTGCCGAAGATCGACCTGCTGATCAACAACGCCGGGGTGATGTACCCGCCGCGCCAGACCACCCGGGAGGGCTTCGAGCTGCAGTTCGGCACGAACCACCTCGGGCATTTCGCGCTGACCGGCCTGCTGCTGGACCTGCTGCTGCCGGTCGAGGGCTCCCGGGTTGTGACGGTCGCCAGCATCGCCCACCGCATCCGCGCCGGAATCCACTTCGACGACCTGCAGTGGGAGAACTCCTACGACCGCGTCGCGGCGTACGGGCAGGCCAAGCTGGCCAACCTGATGTTCGCCTACGAGCTGCAGCGCCGCCTCGCCCCGCACGGGACGACGACGTCGATCGCGGCGCACCCGGGCGTGGCCCGCACGGAGCTGATGCGCAACTCCCCGGCGGTGCTGCGCGCGCTCTTCCCGTTGGTGGCACCGCTGTTCACCCAGAGCTCCGAGCGCGGCGCCCTCCCGACGTTGCGCGCGGCCACGGACCCCGCAGCCCTGGGCGGCCAGTACTACGGCCCGGCCGGCCTCGGCGGCTACCGCGGGCGCCCGGAGGTGGTCGCTTCGAGCCCGCAGTCCTACGACGTCCGCACCCAGCAGCGGCTGTGGACGGTTTCGGAGGAGCTGACCGGCGTCAAGTTCCCGGTCGGCTGAGCGGCCTGCGCGTCACGACAGTCGTTCGGAGACGCCTTCGACGTAGCCGCGCATCTGTCCGGAGATACGCTTGCTCTTCTTGATGTCGTTCCACGTGTAGGGCGTGGCCCCGGCGCCGTGGTGGGCCGCTTGGAACTCCTTGGCCGCTTTGACCACGTTCGAGTGCCCGCCGTTGTAGGCGGCGAACACGAGTTTCTTGAACTCGTCGCCGGACGGGTGCGGGGCCGGCAGGGCGCCGACGAGCAAGTCGGCTTCGCGTCCGAGGTAGGCCGCGGTCAGTTTGATCGACTCGGCGGGCACCGTCCGGGGATCGGGCTTCGGCGGGATGGTCACCCCCTGCCCCGCGGCCCAGGTGATCGCCTCCGCAGCGGATCCGGTGGAGTGCTGCCCGAGGCCGGTGAAGGTCCCGGGATTCGGCACCTTCGTGGTGATGCCGGCCTTCTTGCGGGTGATCCCGGCGACGGTGGTGTTGGTCAGATCGCCGGTCTCCTGGCCGGTGATGGCCTTCACCTCGGCGGCGTGGAACGAACCGCCGGCGATCGCCTTGACCAGGGTGTCGACGTCCGCGGCCGTGAAATCCGCGTCGAACCGGTGGAACTCGGTGTCCTCGTCATCGAGTTTCTTCCGGTCGGCGAGGAACCTGCTCAGCGTCTTGAGGAACTCGGCCGCTTCGCCCGCGGCCGGCTTGTCGGCCTTGGCCGTCAAGCCTTTCAGATCCGACTTTTCGTCGGCGATGTCGGCATCGATGGTGCCGGGGAGCGCGGACGTTGCGGGCGTCGACGACCCGGCGAGGAGTTTGCGCAGCCCGGACCAGCGTGCCTGGAGCCGCCCGAGGGCCGCCGCGGTGGGGCTGGCCGGCTTCACGAGCTTCGCCCGCGCCGCGAGGATGCTGTCCCGCCGGGCGAGCTTCTTGCCCACACCGGCCCAGGTGTGGTCCAGATTCTGCGAGAACTCCTCCATCTGCAGGCTCCGGACGTCGGCGACGTCGGTCGTGGCGAAGCGTTGCAGGGCACGCGGTGCGAGCACACCGGCGATGGCGGCGTTGCCCGCGGCGCGCAGAAGCGCGATGCCCGCGAGCTCCTGCCCGGCACCTCCGCGGATGGCCCGGGTGCGCGGTGGCGTGCCGTGATCCTCTTCCCTGCAGTGCATGGGAACCACCTCTGCCACCGAGGCTCCCGCCGGCAGCTCGGGGGCACAACCGGAAGACGGGCAGGATGCTCCGCACCTTCAGGCAACCGGAAGGGCAGTATCGGGCAGTGTTCGATTCAGCGGCGACCGTTGCGGTGCTGAGCGGCGTACGCGTCAGTGCCGAGCGCGGCTTCGCGGCCACGGGCCGCGGCGATCGTGGCCGGGCCGAGGTCGTCGGCCCTGGAGCCGGTGGTGGGCTGGTCCCACCGCCACCCGACACTGCCGTGATCGAAGGGCCGACACGCGTGATGGCGAAGCCGACACGCGTGATTGGGGCGACGACACGGCCGCCGGCGCCGTGTCGACCCTTCAATCACGCGTGTCGACGCTTCGATCACGCGTGTCGGCCTTTCGATCACGGGAGCTCGACCGATGTTCGGTGGCCGTTGCCGGAGGCCGGGAGCAGGTGGTAGCCCGCGCGGTCCGGGCGGATGTGGGAGCCGCCGGATGACGGGTCCGGTAGCCGGTGCCCGGCGGCCGCGATCGCCGCCTCGTCGAGGTGGATGCCCAGGCCGGGGCCGTCGCCGAGGAGGAATGCCCCGTCGCCGACCTCCACGTCCAGGGTGATGCCCACCGGGGGGCGGAGGTCCTGCAGCTCGGTCACCAGGTGGTTGGGCACCGCCGTCGCCGCGTGGACCAGGCCGATCGGGGTCGTCCCGATCGGGCTGACCGGGAGGTCGTGGGCGTGGGCCAGGGCCGCCACCCGCAGGAAGTGGGTGACGCCCCAGCCCGCCGCCGTCTGGACGACGTCCACCGCTCCCGCCGCGATCAGGGGCCGGTGCTGTTCGAGCCCGGTGAGGTTCTCCCCGGTCGCCACCGAGGCGCGGATGCCGCGGCCGACCGCCGCGTGGCCGTCGACGTCCCAGCGCCGCACCGGCTCCTCGATCCAGGTCAGGTCGAGGGTCCGTTCCAGCTCGGCGACGTGCCGGACCGCCTGCTTGCGCGTCCAGTTCTCGTTGACGTCCAGCATCAGGCCCGGACGGCCGCCGCCGGCCTCGGCGAGGACGTCGCGGACCAGACCCAGACGGCGCCGGTCGCGGTCGATGTCCAAGCCGCCCTTGAGCTTCGCCGCGCGCAGGCCGTGGCCGGCGTACGTCCGGTACAGCGCGGCCAGCTCGTCGTCGTCCAAGGCGATGTCGAGGCCCGAAGCGTACGCGGGCACGCGCCGGTCCCGCCCGCCGAGCAGCCGCCAGAGCGGCTCGCCCGCCAGCTGCGCCTTGATGTCCCACAACGCCGTGTCGAACGCGCCGATGGTGCCGAACACCGCGCCGGCGTGCCCCGCCTTGAACGTCCGCCGCAGCATCCGGTCGTAGAGCGCCGTCACGCCGCGCGGGTCTTCGCCCTCGATCGCGGCGAAGACGGTCTCCGCCTGCACGTGTGAACCGAGCCCGACACCGGTGACACCCTCGTCCGTTTCGACGACCACGAGCGGCATCCGGACGAGACCGCCCGCGTGGACGCCGTTGGCGTCGCCGATCGGGCGGCCCCAGTCCTGAACGGTCGTGAGGGCCCGGAAAGCAGTGATGCGCATTTCATCCCTTCGTGGACCCGGCGGTGACCCCGTCGGCGATCTGGCGTTGCAGGAACAGGTAGACGAGCAGCACCGGCACCGCGGCGATCAGCACACCGGCGGCGAACGTCGGGATGTCGGCCGAGTACTGCCCGCGCAGCGCGGTCACCCCGACCATCAGCGTCCGGTGCTCCGCGGACGGCATCAGCAGCAGGGAGATCAGGACGTCGTTCCAGCAGAAGAGCGCGTTGAGCACCCCGACCGACAGCAGCGCCGGGGCCGCCAGCGGGAGCATGATCCGCCAGTAGACGCCGTAGAGGGTGGTGCCGTCGACGCGGGCGGCGTCGACGATCTCCGCCGGCACGGCCGAGTAGAAGCTGGTCATCAGGAAGACCGTGAACGGCAGGAACTGCGCCACGTACGCCAGCACCAGCCCCGGGTAGGTGTCGATGAGCCCGGTGCCCGCCATGATCCGGGCCAGCGGCACCATGATCACCTGGAACGGCACGAACAACGCGGCGAGGATGCCCAGGAAGACCACGGACGACCCGCGGAAGCGCAGGCGCCCCAGTGCGAAGCCGGCCATCGACCCGAGCAGCAGGAGCACCACGACCGAGCACGCCACGACCACGACCGAGTTGAGGAAGTACCGCGACATCCCCACGCTCGTCCACGCCCGGGCGATGTTGTCCCAGCGCAGCGACCCGGCGGGGGCGAACCGGTCGAGGGTGTACTCGCGGCGGTCCTTCATGGCGACGTTCGCGGTGAACACCAGCGGGTAGATCGTCGCCAGGGCCAGCGCGGCCATCGGGACGGCGGCGAGCCACCTGGTCAGCCGGGAACCGGACATCAGTCCTCCCTTCCGGCGCGGCGCAGGATGCCGATCTGGGCCAGGCCGACCACCAGCATGATCAGGAACAGCACCGTGGACGCCGCGGAGGCGAGCGCGGGCTGGTTCAGCTGTCCCTGCTGGATCCAGACGTAGTACTCGGGCAGGTAGGTGGAGCCCGCCGGGCCGCCGCTGGTCATCACGTACAGCAGCCCGAACATCGAGGTCAGCATCCCGATCATGGTGGTGACGAAGACGAACTGGATGGTCCGGGACAGGCCGGGGACGATCACGTGCCGGATGGTCTGCAGCAGCGACGCACCGTCCACTTTGGCCGCGTCCAGCAAGGAAGCGTCCAAAGTGGAGAATCCGGCCAGGAAGACGACCAGTGCCATGCCGAACGTCGCCCAGACGTGCACCCCGACGACGGCGAAGATCGCCACATCCGGGTTGCCGAGCCAGTCCACCGGGCCGAGACCGATCAGTCCGAGCAGGGCGTTGACCGGCCCGTCGAAGGCCAGCAGCAGGTTGAAGATCGCCCCGACGATCACCGGGGACAGCACGGCCGGGAAGAAGTACACGCCGCGGTAGACGCGGTGGCCCGGCACTTTCAGGTGGATGAAGGTGGCGAGCAGGCCGGGGATGGCGACGGCGACCGGCAGCAGCAGCACGAGCAGCCCGACGTTGCGCAGCGCGGTGCGGAACAGCGGGTCGGCGAACAGCGCCGCGTAGTTGTCGAAGCCGACCGCCGTGCCGTTGCGGTCGCCGTCCCCGGTGAAGGAGAAGTTGACGCCGAGCAGCAGCGGCCACAGCCGGAGCAGGAGGACGACCAGCACGGCCGGGGCGACGAGCACGAGCGGGGCGAACCGCTCGAGCCGCGTCCCGCGCGGGGCGCGCCGGGCCGGCGCGGGTCCTCCGGTGGTCCGGGCCGGAGCCCGGACCACCGGAGCGGGGGAGTACCCGGTCACGCTCCTCAGCCCTTGTCCGACGCGGCCAGCTGCGTCAGCACGTCGTCGACCCCGACCGACCCGCTCAGCAGCTGCTGCGAGAGCCGGCCCATCAGGTCGAGCGTCTTCGAGGAGAGGGCGACGTGCAGGGCGGGCTTGCCGTTCTTGACCTCCGCGACGATCTTCGCCACGGCCGGTCCGGCCGCCGAGACGTCGATCGAGGTGTCCGCGGCGATCGCGCCGCTGTCGGCGTAGAAGGACTTCAGGGCTTCGGTCGAGCTCAGCGACCGGACCAGGTCCGCGGCCAGCTTGGGGTCCTTGGTCCCCTTCGCGACCGCGTAGCCGATGCCGCCGTCGTACGGGAGGCTCGGCGTGGCGGCCGGGTTGACCTGCGGCGCGGTCATCACGCCGACCTTGTCCGCACCGAGGAACTCGGCGAAGTCCTTCCAGTGCCCGACGTCGGACATCAGGCCGATGACGTTCGCGGCCTTGCCGGACTGGAAGAGCGCGAAGGCGTCGTTGAACATCGCGGTGGAGTTGGCGCCGTCGGTGTTCAGGCCGGTGTCGCCGGCCTGCTTCCAGAGCTCGAAGATCCGTTTGACGTCCGGTGCGGTCCAGTCGCGCTTGCCGGCGATCCAGTCGGTGTACTCCTGCGGCGTCAGGCTCGCCGAACCCAGCGCCGACAGGAAGAACTGGATCCCGGCGCCTTCCTTATTGCCCAGCGCCAGGCACTTCGCGCCGGTCTTGGCCGAGATCGTGCCGCAGTCGCCGACGAACTGCTCCCAGGTCCGGGGCGGGGCGTCGGGGTTCAGCCCGGCCTTTTGGTACAGGTCCTTGTCGTAGTACACCGGGTGGCCCTGCAGGGTGACCGGCTCGGCGTAGACCTTGCCGTCCTTGGCGAAGGCGTCCCAGCCGCTCAGGCGCGACCGGTCGTCGGTGACGTAGGAGTCCAGCGGGACGAGGTCGCCGACCCGGTCGCGGATCTGGCCGCCGCCGTTGAAGAGCATGACGTCCGGCCCGCGCTTGGCCTGGATCGCCGCGCCGAGCAGGGTGTAGTACTGGTCGTAGGGCTGGGCCACGAACTCGACGGTGACGCCGGGGTGCTGCTTGGCGAAGTCGGCCTTGGCCTTCGCGACGTACCCCGCGGCCTTGGCGTCGCCGGATTTCCAGTCCCAGACCACGAGCTTGCCGCTCGCGTCGCCGGACGGGGCGGCCGGGCCGGCGGCACTTCCGCACCCGGCGGTCAACGTCAACGCCGCGGCCAGGGCGGCCGAGAATAGTGTGCGCTGCTTCATCGCTGCTCACTTCTCCAGACGGTGGCCGGACGGGGAGTGGCCCGGCACGGTGCGGCAAAACGTAACTCGTATGACGTATGACGTCAACGGGCGCGCTGTGTAAGCTTCACCTGCGTACGGCGGAGGTCGGCGCAGTGCGACCGGAGGAACGATGACGGCATCAGACCGGCAACCCGCCGCCCCCGAGTGGGTGCGCCGCCCCGCGAACCTGGCGAGCGCGGTCACCGCCGAACTCGTGGGCCGCGTGGTGCGCGGGATCCACCCGCCCGGCACGTCGCTGCCGGCCGAACCGGTGCTGTGCGAGAGCTTCTCGGTGAGCCGGACCGTCGTCCGCGAGGCGGTGAAGCTGCTGCAGGCGAAGGGCCTGGTCCAGGTCCGCCAGGGCGCGGGCACGGTGGTGAACCCGGCGTCGATGTGGAACATGCTCGACGAACTCGTGCTGGCCGCGGTGATCGCCGAGGACGAGACTTCGGCCGTCCTCGACGACCTGGTGGTGACGCGCCGCCTGCTCGAATCGGACATGGCGCAGGTCGCCGCGCGGACCGCCGGCCCGGAGGTGGTCGCCCGGCTGGGCGAGCTGGTGGACCTCATGGACGAGCTCGTCGACGACCCCGCCGCCTACCGCGAGCAGGACCTCGCCTTCCACGACACGATCATGCAGGTCTCGGGCAACCGGCTGGCACGGGGTGTGGTGCGGGCGCTGGAGAGCCAGGTCGTGAACACGGCCCGGTACGTGGGGCCGAGCGAGCGGGCTCTGTGCGTGGCGTCGAACAAGGGGCACCGGCGCGTCTACGAACGGATCGCGGCCGGGGATGGGGACGGCGCGGCGCAGGCGATGTTCGACCACATCACCGAGGCGTGGCTGGCGCGCCGTCCCGAATCCGGGGATCCCGGCCGCTTGGAGCGCTGACCGCCGGAGGATTCCCTTGTGGACGGTCAACTTCCGCTGAGGCTCAGGCGTTCAGCCAGTTCGAGCACTGCCAATTGGGTGTCTTCTGGCAGACGCGGAAGATGGTCACCGGGTTGGCCGAGGTGCCCGGGACCTTGGCGCTGCAGCCCGAGCTGCTGCCGTTGGCGTCGTCCACGCCGCTCCCGCCGCCGCTGCGGGTGCGCCACTCCGTGCGGAAGCCGTAGCCGTCGCCGAACGTGTCGCAGGCGTACACGCGGGTGTGGCCGTTCGTCACGCCTCCGTAGCCGCAGCGGATCGCGCCCTGGTAGCTGCAGTTGACGATGTCGGCGTACGCGTCGTGCGCCGACGCGGCCGGGGCCACGGCGACGGTCCCGACGGCGGCGAGCAACGCCGCTCCGGCAAGGGTCAGTAGTTTCGGCACGCTTCCTCCTGCTGTCGGCAACAGTGCGTACCGTCCACTCCGGACGTTCCCGGCCGGTTGAGGCCGGAACCCGGGAATCACCCGTTCGGCCGCACCGCGCCGAGCTCGTCGAGCAGCAACCGGGCTGCCGCCTTGGCCCCGTCGGTGCGGATCCGAGCTCCTAAGGCCGCCGCTCGGGCGCGGGTCTCCGGGGCCAGCGCCGTGTCGAACGCCGCGGCGAGGGACTCGGCCGTCGGGTCCTCGAGGGCCGTGCCGACCCCGTGCGCCGCCACCCGGCTCGCCCAGTACGGGTTGTCCGCCAGCCGGATCGGGACCACCACCTGCGGCACCCCCGCCCGGGCCGCCGTCTGCGTCGTGCCCGCGCCGCCGTGGTGGACCACCGCCGCCAGCCGGCCGAACAGGCGCTGGTGGCTGACGTCGCCGACGGCGAAACAACCGTCCACGGCCAGGTCGGCCCAGCCGCGCGAGACGAGCACCCGGTACCCGCGGGCCCGGCTGGCCGCCACCGACCAGCGGGCGACCTCCGGTGCCGGGGTGATGCTGCCGAAGCCCACGTAGACCGGCGGCGGCCCGGCCGCCAGGAACTCCTCCAGCCCGGCCGGCAGCGGCCGCTCGTCCGGCAACGTCCACGCGCCGGTCTGGACCACTTCGAGGTCCGGGGTGGCCGCCCCGAGCACCGGGTCCGCCGCCAGCCACGGCCGGTCCGAGTAGACGTGGTCGCGGACGCCGGCCACCGGCGGCAGGCCCAGCGCGGCCCGGTGGGTGTCGAGCGGCTCGCGGAACTGCGCGTCGACCCGCCGGGCGTCCAAGGCCCACCGCGCCGGGTTGTCCAGCCCCGGCGGCTCCGGCCAGCCCGGCCGCGGCGGCGGCGCGTGGTGCGGTGACGGCAGGTTGACCGCCGAATACGTCACGTAGACGTAGCGGCGGCCCGCGGCTTCGGCCACCGACCGCGCGGCGACCTGTGCCAAGCCGGCCGCCACCAGCGCGGCGCAGTCCTCGGCCGCCTCGGGCAGAACGGCGAACTGCGTCTCGAGCAGCTCGGCGCGGTACCGGGTCAGTTCCGCGGGGGTTGCGCCCATCAACGCCCGCACCGGCGGCCCGATCGGCACCTGCTCGATCCCGAGACCGGCCAGCCGGTCCGCGAACTCCTCGTCCGGCGGGGTGCCCATCCGCACGTCCGCGCCGAGCGCCCGGAGCTCGACCGCGAGGGCCACCAGCGGTTCGACGTCGCCGCGCGTGCCGTACGTCGACAGCAGGACCCGCGTCACCGCGGTGTCCCGGCGTAGAAGCCGACCGGCATCGTGACGTCGGCACTCGCCGCCCCGCACTCCAGCATCCACAGCGCCGCCGCCGGGCCCAGCTCCCGGCCCAGCGCCCCGAGCGCGGCCGGGTCCGGCGCCACCGCGCGGGCCTGCTCCACGCCGCGCCCGAACGCGTCGGCGTCCCAGCCCTCGGTGTCTCCCTCGCCCAGGGAACGCGCGCCGGCGGTCAGCGCCGTCACCGGCAGCGGGCCGGGCACGCCGAGCAGGCCGTGGGTGCGTTCGCCGACCAGGACGCCCATCCAGTGCGAGCTCTCCGGCGTGGGCCGGGGACCGGTCCACCGCGGCCGCCCGTCCATGTCCGGGAGCTTCGCCGGCGCGCCGGACACCGCCCAGCGGCCCGCCCACTCGACGGCCAGCCCGGGCGCGCTGCGCGTCGCGGGGTTGTGGAACCGGGCCATGTCCCACCGGTTGCCCACCGCGACCGCGGCGAGGTCGCGGTGCGGCCAGACCCGCGCTTCCCACCAGAAGCCCCACGGGAACGCCGCGGTGTGCCCCCACCACCAGTCCTCGCCCAGCGCCGGATCGGCGAGTTCGAGGGTCAGGCCGGAGAACGAGCGGACGCCGTGCGGGCTCGGGCGCTCGACCCGCGGCGCCACCATGGCCGCGAGCGAGTCCGGTCCGACCAGCCCGCGGTCGCCCCGGGCGGTGCGCAGCAGGGATTGCAGCAGCCGCGCGAAATCGGCGGCACTGGTGTGCATCCCGACGCCGGGGGAGGCCGCGGTGCGCAGCGGCGGGCTCGGCACGCACCAGTCGCCGAACGCCGCGTACCCGGTGGCGCCGCCGGGGTTCCCCTCGCCGACGCTCGTGTCGGCCATCCCGGCCGGCGCGAACACTTCCCGGGCGACGCGGGCGGCGTACGGCTCACCGGCCAGGTGCTCGACGACCCCGCCGAGCACGCCGACGCCGAAGCTGGAGTACGAATAGGACCCCGGCGCCGTCACCAGCGGCCGCGTCCCGCCGTACTCGACGGCGCGGCCGGTCTCGTGCCGGCGCCGGACGTAGCCGAGGATCGGCTCGGCCGGTGCGGTCGGCGCGACCGCGGTGACGATGTCGCTGGTGTAGCCGCCCTGGTGGGCGGCCAGCATGGCGGTGGTGGCGGGCGCCGCGCCGGGACCGCGCAGTCCCGCGGGCAGCACCTGGTCGACCGGCGTGTCCAGCCCGGCCAGCCCCGCCTCGACGAGCTGCAGGAACGCCAGGCCGGTGACGGGTTTGGTGAGCGAGCCCGCCGGCGCGACCGTCCCGGCGGTCATCGGCGTGCGTGCGGCCAGGTCCGCGAACCCGGTCGCGGCCGTCCGCAGGTCGTCGCTGGTCGCCACCGCGACGGCGACGCCGGGCGTGCCGGTGACCGCGGCCAGCCGGGGCAGGACGGTGTCCAGCGCCGCCATCACGTCGTCGAGCATGCTCATCCCTCGGTGGTGTTGTAGTTGACGATCCGCGCCACCATCAGGGCGCGCGCCCCGGCCAGGGGGCTGTCCGCGTCCCGCCGCGCGACGTCCGGCAGCCGGTGGGCCTGGTCCGCGGTGACCGCCACCATGCCCCAGAGCGCGTTGAAGCCCGACGGGTCGGCCGGCTTCTCCGCGGCGGCCTCGACGGTCACGACGCCGTCCCCGCTGGCCACCGCCAGCGCGCCCATCTGCCGCAGCACCACGGGATCCCGCTCTTCGGCGGCCACCACGCTCCAGCCCGCGACGTCCGTCTGCCGCAGCGCGCCGAGCAGGCTGTCCACGCTGCTGACGACGATGTCGGGCAGCACCAGCGCCACCGGCCCGCACGTCAGCGGCAGGGCGCACCGGATCGCCCCGTCGAGCCCCGGCGCGGCCACGTCGTCCTGGTAGACGAAGACCAGCTGGAAGGTCCCGGCGTAGCGCGCCAGGTACTTCACGGTGTCCAGCTTGTGCGGGCCGATCACGACGACCACGCGCACGCCGAGCCCGCTCTTCACCAGCTCCACCACGGCCTCCAGGCTGCGGTCGAGCACGGTGACCCCGGGCGCCAGGCAGTGCAGTTCCTTCGCGTACGGCGCGCCGAACCGCGTTCCCAGCCCGGCGCACGGCAGGATGACCGAAACGTCCGGGGCGTTCACCGCAGCCGCACCTCCACGGCGACCCGGTGCCGGGCCCGCGGCAGCGGCACCCACGCCTCTTCCCCGATCGGCTCGACGTCCGGGAAGCGCTCGAACAAGCTCCGCAACGCGACCTCCGCCTCCAGCTTCGCCAGCGCCACGCCGAGGCAGAAGTGCGGCCCCCAGCCGAATCCGACGTTCCCTTCCCGGCCCCCGTGCTCGGCCTGCCACCGCACGTCCGCGGCGTGCGGGTACGCGAACTGGGCCGGGTCCCGGTTGGCGGCGCCGAGCACCGCCTGCACCGCGTCCCCCGCCTTGATCCGCACGCCACCGACCTCCAGATCGGTCGCCGCGTACCGCAAGCGGGCCAGCTGGACCGGGCCGTCCGTGCGGACCAGCTCGCGCACCGCCGCCGGCCAAAGCTCCGGCTCGCCGCGCAGCAGCTCCCGCTGGGCGGGGTCGCGCATCAGCGCGAGCGCCGCGTTGGCCAGCATGTTCGCCATCGTCTCGTGACCGGCCAGCACCAGGAACACGACCAGGGCCACCGCGTCGACGTCGGTCAGGTCGTCCTGGGCGACGATCTCGCTGAGCAGGTCGTCCCGCGGCTCGGCGCGGCGGCGGTCCACCAGGTCGTGGCAGTAGGCGAACATCGCGGTCAGCGTCGGCGTGATCGACGCCGGGTCGCCGTCGACGAGGACCTTGCCCCAGCGCCACCAGTCCGCCCAGTCCGTCTCGGGCACCCCGACCAGTTCGCAGACCACCGCCATGGCCAGCGGGTAGGCGTACTCGTCGAGCAGGTTCGCCGTCTCGCCGAGCCCGTCGAGCAGTTCGCCGGCGATCTGCTGCACCCGCGGGCGCAGCGTGGCGACCCGCGCCGCGCCGAACGCGTGGCTGATGCTGCGCCGCAGCCGCGTGTGTTCGGCGCCGTCGAGGCTCAGCAGGCTCGCGCGCAGGTACGGCAGGTGTTCCCGGGGCGTGCCCAGCGCGAGGAACGTCTCCTCCTGCGTCTGCGCACCCTGACCCGGCAGACCCGCCGGGTCGTTGCGCACGGCCGGATCCGCCAGCACGGCCCGGACTTCGGCGCTACCGGTCACCAGCCAGCCCTCTTCGCCGTTCGGCAGGCGGGCCCGGCAGACCGGTGCCGCGGCCAGGATGCGGTCGTAACCGCGCATCGGGTCGTCGAGGACGGCCGGATCGCGCACGTCCACCACGGGTTCGGACGACATCGAGAGCTCCCTCTCAGCCTTTGAGCGGGCCGCCGTTGATGGCGACGCGGTGGCCGAAGCGGGTGTGCGGGTAGTAGTCGTAGGTCGCGTGGTGCTGGACGCAGCGGTTGTCCCAGAACACCAGCGTGTCCGGCTCCCACCGCACCCGGCAGGCGAGCATCGGCCGGTTCGGCACGACCGAGAACAGCAGGTCGAGCACGGCCTGGCTCTCGTCGGCCGACAGCTGCGGGATGCGCGAGGTGTAGGCCGGGTTGACGTACAGCAGCGGCCGGTCGGTTTCCGGGTGCCGCACGACGACCGGGTGCTCGCTCACCGGCGGCTCGTAGCCGTCCGGGATCTTGTGGCCGCGGAAGGCGTGCGCGCCGTCGTGGATCGCGGTCAGCCCGGTCAGGAGTTCCTTCAGCTTCGGCGACAGCATGTCGTAGGCCAGGTGCATGTTCGCGAAGAGCGTGTCGCCGCCGCTGCCCGGCTCGGGCATCCGCGTGATGTGGAGCATCGAGCCCAGGGACGGCTCTTCGTCGGCCGTGCCGTCGGCGTGCCAGCCGTTGCCGAAGACGGTGGCCGACTCCGGCGCGGTCGCGACCTCGAGGATGTACGGGTCACCGTGCTCGGGCGGCGGGTTGACCGGGCGCAGCTCGCCGAAGGCCGCGGCGAGGCGCTTGTGGTCCTCGACCGAGATGTCCTGGTCGCGGAACACCAGGACGTGGTGGTCCAGGAAGGCCGTCTTCAGCTCGGTGAGCTGCTCGTCGGTGAGTTCACGGGTCAGGTCGAGGCCGGTGACCTCGGCGCCGATGACCGGGGTCAGGCCCCGCACCGCCAGGGTCCGGTAGGCGCGCGCCGGCCGCGTGGTGATCCGCTTGACGGCGTCGAGTTCGTACTGCTCCATGGTTTCCTTTCCTCCGGTGGGTCTCACCGTTCGATGGCGGCGGCCACCGCGGTGACGTGCGGGGCGCGCACGACGCCGTAGTGGGTGGCGGGCAGTTCGTGCCAGTGGCTCGGTTCGGGCAGCAGGTCCCGCCAGCCGTTCCGGCTCGCCACCGGCAGGCCGGGCTCGGGTTCGGTGGCGAGCCAGACGTGGCTGGGCGTGGCGGCCAGGCGGGGCAGGGCGTGCCCGGTCATGCTGCGCAGGTTGGCCCGGGTGGCGCGGGCGAGCTTGCGCGCGTGTTCGCCCGCGGCGCCGCCGAGTTCGCGCTCGAACACCGTCTCCAGCTGGGTGTCGTCGTAGTCGGCGGCGCTCGCGCCGGGCGGCGGCGGATCGATGAGGTGCAGGGCCCGCACCGGCTGCCCGGCCGCTTCGGCTTCGGCGGCCATGCCGGCCGCGACCCAGCCGCCGAACGACCACCCGGCCAGCTGTTTGCTCCGGCCGGGGAAACGCCGTTCGAGGGCCTCGTGGTAGCGGCGGGCCCGGTCCGGGATGGACCACCCCGGCGGTTGGGGCCGGCTCAGCGCGGGGTCGGCGATCACGCAGACGCCGAGTCCGGGCGGCAGCGCCTCGACGAGCGGGCGGTACGCGTGGACGTCCCCGCCGATCGGGTGCACGAGGCAGACGACCTCGGCCGTCGTCCCTTCGCGCCACACCTGGACGACGACTTCGCCGGTGTCGGCGGCCCGGCCCAGCTCGGCCAGCAGCCCCGCCATGGTGACCTCCGGGCCGAGCCAGGCGAGATCGAGGTCGACGCCGTAGAGGCGTTTCACCGACTCGACCACGTCCAGCAGGGTGAGGGAGTCGGCGCCGAGGTCGTAGAGCGGGACGTCCGGATCGAGCTCGGCGACGCCCAGAAGGGCGCGGACTTCCTCGGTCAGGTCCGCCCCGGCCGGGTTCGCCGCCGCCGGCGGGGCTTCGCGCTCGTGGAACGTTTTGGCGGTCTCGAGGCCGGTTGTGGCCACCAGGACCTGCGGGAAGCCGGTCGCCAGCGCGCGGGCGAAGGTGCGCCGGCCTTCGTCGTCGCTCAGGCCGACGGCCAGGTGGGCCTGGTGCCGGGCGTCGGTTTCCAGGGCGGTGACGGCCATGCCGCTGTCGCGCCAGACGTCCCAGCCGATGGCGAGCCGGGCGGTCGGGCCCTCCCGGTGGGCGAGCGCGTCGAGGAAGCCGTTGGCGGCGGCGTAGTCGAGCTGGCCGGTGCCGCCGAACTGGGCGGACAGCGAAGAGCAGTAGACGGCGAAGGCCGGCTGGTCGCGTTCGATGAGCGCTTCCACGAGGAGGGCGCCGGCGAGCTTGACGTCCTGGGTGCCTTCGCCGCGGGTGGCGATCAGGCGGCCGGCCGGCGTCCCGGCGGCGTGCACGATCCCGGCCAGCGGGCCGTCGATCGCGTCGGCGGTGATCTTCGTGAGATCGGCGGCGAGCAGGTCGACGCGGCCGGCCCACGGTGCGAGGGCCTCGGGCAGGTGCGGGTGGCGGGCGAGCAGGACGACCCGGCCGGTCGAGCGGGTCAGCAGCTCTTCGGCGACCGCGGTGCCGATGCCGCCCGTGCCGCCGAGAACGAGGAATTTGCCGTCCATTGTGGACAGTTCGGGGGCCTCGACGGGAGCGGTTCCTTGCCGCCACCAGAACCCGTTCCGGAGGATCACGCGCTCGGGCGGGGTCGGCCCGGTGAGGAGGTCGGCGATCCGGTCCAGGTCGGGGCCTTCCAGGTCGACCCAGTGGCCGGGGACGCCGGTCTCCTGCGGCCCGACGGCGGTGATGCCGGCGAGCAGCCCGGCTTCGGGGCGCGTTGCCGGGCCGCCGTGCGAGACCCACCACGTCCTCAATGGACGGTCGTGGGCGGCCCGGAGTAGCGCGGCGGGGGTGTCGAGGCAAGCCCATCGGGCGTGGTCGAGGGACTTTTCCCCGACCGGGCCGGTGATGCCGAGCGGGAGGGTGTGGAGCCAGTCGATTTCCCGGTCCGGCAGGGCGTCGAGGACTTGCCGGAGCTGCGCGGTGTCGGCCGGGTCGGCTTCGAAGGCGTCGGGGCCGAGGCGGGCGAAGTGGCCGGCCGCGTGGACGCGCACGACGCGGGAGTAGGCGGCGTCGAGGGCGGGCGCGGTGAGGGGGCCTTCGCCGGAGATGACGAGGACGCGGCCGGTCGTGGTGGCGGCGGTCGCCCGGCGCAGGCGGATCCAGGTGGGCTGGTGCAGCCAGCCGGCTTCGGGCAGCCGGGTGGTGGTGCGCCGCGGGAAGTCGAAGGATGCGGTGTCGAACGCGGGTGGTGGGAAGTCCCACGGCGCGGGGGCGGGGGAGTGACCCCAGTCGACGGGGGTGCCGGCCAGCCACGCGGCGGCCGGCCCGGCGGCGGGCGTGGTGCCCGCCGGCTCGGTCACCTCCCGCGGCTCGGCCGTGCGCAGCCACTCGACCGCCGCGGCCGCGTCCTCGCAGGCCGCCGCCATCCGCCAGCGACCCGCCGGGCGACCGGACTGCAGGTGCCGCAGCACGTCCACATAGGACTCCGGGTGCGCCGCCAGGTACTCCGCCACCCGGGCGGCCTCCAGCTTCAGGGCCGGGGCGCTGCGGGCCGAAAGCACCAGGCACCGCACCGGGTCCCGCCGCGCCGGCGACCCGGGCCGGACCGGCTCCAGGACGACGTGCGCGTTCGTCCCGCCGATGCCGAAGCTGCTCACCCCGGCCACCCGCGGACCCGCGGGCCACGGCTCCGCCGACGTCGGCACCCGGAACGGCCCCAGCTCCAGCGCCGGGTTGGGGGCCCGGAAGTCCACCGTCGGCGGCAGGACGCCGTGGTGCAGCGACAGCACCGCGCGGACCAGCCCCACCACCCCGGCCGCCGCGCCGAGGTGGCCGATCTGGCTCTTCACCGACGAAATCGCGCACGCCGAAGCCTCGGGCATCGCCTCGCGCAGCGCCGCCACCTCGATCGGGTCGCCCAGGCGGGTGCCCGTTCCGTGCGTCTCCACGTACCCGACGTCCGCCCCCGTGCGCCCGGCTCGCTCCAGGGCCGCTCGGATCGCCGCGCGCTGCCCGGCCGGGGACGGTGCGCTGTAGCCCTGCTTGACCGCGCCGTCGTTGGTCACGGCCGAGCCGGTGACCACCGCATACACCGGGTCGCCGTCGCGGCGGGCCGCCGACAGCGGCTTCAGGACCACGACGCCGACGCCGCTGCCCCCCACCGTTCCGGCCGCGTCGTCGCTGAACGGGCGGCAGTGCCCGTCCGGCGAGAAGATGTGCTGCGGCCGGTACCGGTAGCCCTCGGCCAGGGTGAGGTCGACGAGCACGCCGCCCGCCAGCATCACCTCCGCCTCGCCGCCGCGCAGCATCGCGGCCGCCTGGTGGACCGCCACCAGCGAACTCGAGCACGCCGTCTGGGTCGTCAGCGCGGGACCCGTCAGGTCCAGGTGGTACGCGACCTTCGTCGCCAGGAAGTCCTTCTCGTGGTGCAGGGCCAGCTGGAAGCCGTCCGGCAGGGCCGCCGGGTCGGCTTCGCGCAGCATCTGCTGGAAGTACGTGCTCTCGCCGCAGCCCGCGATCAGGCCGACGCCGGCTCCCGCGGTGATCCCGGCGTGCGCCAACGCCTCCACGCACGTCATCAGCAGCTGCCGCTGCTGCGGGTCCATCAGGGCCGCGTCGCGGTGGCTGACGCCGAAGTACCCGGGGTCGAACGCCAGCGGGTCGGCCATAAGGCTGCGCGCCCCGACCAGGCCGTCCGCCGCCGGGAACTCCTCGATCCCGCGGCGGCCCGACACGACCAGGTCCCAGAACTCCGCCAGGTTCCGGGCACCCGGCAGCCGGACCGCCATGCCGATCACGGCCACCGGCTCGTCGGCCGCGGGCCGGGACGACGCAGTGGCCGCGGCCGGGCCGCTCGCCAGGTGCCGCGTGAGGTCCCGCAGCGTGACGTGCTCGAAGAGGTCCGCCACGGTGAACCGGTACCCGGCTTCCGCGCAGCGCAGGTGGAACCGCATCAGCGCCAGCGAACCGGCGCCGGCGGCGAAGAAGGTCTCGTCCGGGCCGATCGGCGTCCCGGTCACCTCTTCGAACAGCGCCGCCAGCTCGCTCGACGGCCGGTCCGCCGTCCGGTGCAGGTCCGTTCCGGGCGCCGAAGAAGCGGCGTCCCGGTCGAGCTTCCCGCTCGGCGTGCGCGGCAGGACGTCGACGACCCGGAAACGGTCCACCCGCGCGTGCGGCGGCAGCAGCGGCACCAGGAAGTCCGCCAGTTC
This sequence comes from Amycolatopsis sp. NPDC003731, assembly GCF_053586895.1. Classification (NCBI taxonomy): domain Bacteria; kingdom Bacillati; phylum Actinomycetota; class Actinomycetes; order Pseudonocardiales; family Pseudonocardiaceae; genus Amycolatopsis; species Amycolatopsis sp. NPDC003731. The sequence goes on from NZ_JBSFNC010000013.1 coordinate 85,745, forward strand.
CGCGGCCGACGGCGTCCGGCGGCACTCCAGGAACGCGGTCAGCCGGTCACCCTGGACCGTGACGACCGCGTTGACGACGTCCGGGTGCCGCAGCAGCGCGGCTTCGACCTGCCCGAGTTCGAGGCGGTGGCCGCTGACCTTGACCTGCCGGTCGGCCCGGCCGTCGAAGTGCAGCAGCCCGGCGCGGTCGAAGTGCGCGAGGTCGCCGCTGCGGTAGTACAGCTCCGGCAGCTCGGCGAACTTCTCCGGCGCCGCGTCGCCGAGGTAGCAGCGGTTCGCCGCGAGCCCGCCGATGAGCAGCTCGCCGACCTGTCCCGGCGGCAGCGGGGCGCCCGCGGCGTCGGCGACGCGCAGGACCGCGTTCGCGACCGGGCGGCCGATGGCGGGCCGCTCGGGCCACGAAGCCGGATCGCCGTCGAGGGTCAGCGCGCTGACGACGTGGGTCTCGGTCGGCCCGTAGTGGTTGTGCAGGCGTGCGCCGGGCAGCCCGGCGAACCACCGGCGGATCGCCGGCGTGCACACCAGCTGCTCGCCGGCCGTGAGCACGTCCCGCAGCCGCGCGGGGTACCGCCCGAGCCGGACGCCGTGCTCGGCGAGCAGCTGCAGAGCGACGTACGGCAGGAAGATCCGCTCGATCCCCGCGGTGTCGAGCTGCGCCAGCAGCGCCGGGACGTCGTGCCGCCACTCCGGGCGGATCAGGTGCAGCCGGCCGCCGCCGCAGAGCGTCGTGAAGATCTCCTGGAACGACACGTCGAACGACAGCATCGAGAACTGCTGGGTCGTCGCGGGGGGCGCGTCCTGCCACTGCAGCAGGTTGGCCAGCGTGCGGTCCGGCACGCGCACGCCCTTCGGCACGCCGGTCGAGCCCGAGGTGAACAGCGTGTAGAGCGGCCGTCCGGCGTGCCGGGCCGGGACGTCCGGCACCGGGCCGCCGGTGAGCGTGACGAACCGCCGCTCGACGTCCGTGTCGAAGGTTTCCCCCGGCGCGAGCAGGACACACCGCGGCCGGACGCGGTCGAGCATGGCGCGCAGCAGCTCCGGCGGGTACGCCGGATCCAGCGGCACCGCGGTGATGTTCAGCCGGGCGAGCGCCAGCAGCGCGACGACGTGCTCGGCCGACGGCCGGAAGTACAGCGCGATGTCGGTGGCGTCCGCGGGCAGGGTGGCGGCGAGCCGGGCCGCGTGCGCGTCCAGTTCGGCGTAGGTCAAGGTCGTGTCGCCGGTCAGCGCCGGGGCGTCGGGCGTCCGCGCGACCTGACGCGCGAAGCCTTCGGCGATGGTTTCCCAGGTCAGGCCGGTGTCGGCCCCGCGGCCGTGGTCAGGACGGTCCGGCGTCCGCGCGTCGCCGTGCAGGGCGCGGTCGAAGACGTCGCCGAGGGCCGTCACCTCGGCCTCGGTGAAGTGGCCTTCCCCGTACTCCCACAGGCAGTCGAACCCGTCCGGCCGTTCCACGACCGACAGCGTGAGCGCGCACTTCGCCTCGGCCGCCTCGATCCACTGTGGACTGATCGCGCAGCCGGGGAGGCGCAGCGCTTCGAAGTCCGTGTTCTCCAGGACGAACAGGTAGTCGAAGGCCGCGTAGCCGGGATCGAGGTCGGCGAACGCGACGTCCTGGTGGTCCAGGGCCGCGGCCGCCGCGGTGCCGAGCCGGCGGAGCTGGGTGTCCGGATCCTCCTCCGGGACCACGGCCAGGGGCAGCCGGACGGTGTTGGCGAACATCCCGACGCTGTCTTCGAAGGCCCGCACCGGCCGGTTCGCCACCGGCGCGGCGATCCGCGGCCGGGTCCGCCCGGTCACCGCGTAGAGGCTCCACGCGAACACGCCCAGCAGCAGCTGGAACCGCGTCAGGCCCAGCTCGGCGGCCCAGGCGTCGACGCGCTCGCGGTCGATGCGGGTCGTGTGCAGCCGTCCGGCCAGGGACGCCGCGCCGAGGGGTTCGGCGTCGTCGGACCGCTCGATCAGCCGGTCGCGATAGCCGGGGGAGGCGAACCAGCGGGATTGCCAGGCGGCGAAGTCGAGGGGCGTGTGCGCGTCTCGCGGCGGGGCGCCGGACAGCTCCCGGAACAGGATGTTGAGCGACCAGCCGTCGACCGCGATGTGGTGCAGGCACAGCAGGAACGTGCCGTCGGGACGCCAGGCCGCGCGCACCAGCCGGCCCGAAGCGAGGTCGAAGGGCGCGGTGAAGAAGTCGTCGGAAGGCTCGGTCCACGGGTCGTACGCCGGTTTCGTCACCTGCCGCAGACCGGCGGAGGTGGCCTCGAACGCGGTGCGCAGCGCCGGGTGCCGCTCGACCAGCCCGCGCACGTCCCGGCGCAACGCCTCGAGGTCCGGCTCACCGGTGATCCGGAAGGCGAGCGGCACGTGGTACGCCGTGGACGCGGGATTGCGGTGCTGCACCAGCCAAAGCCGCTGCTGTTCGCTGGTGGCGGGGGCGACGGAGGCGGTGGTCGGGGCGCCCGGATCCGGGTAGGCCGCGCGACCCGCCCCCGAGATCGCCGCGGCGAGATCGGCGAAGGTGCCGCGTTGGACGACCGACGGCGGCAGGTCGGTGCCCCAGCGTTCCCGGATGGCGAACCGCAGCCGCAACGCCTTGAGCGAGTCGCCTCCGGACCGCAGCCACGTGTCGCCGGGATGCAGCTCCGGGACACCGAGGACGGCCGACACGACGTCGAGGACTTCGCGTTCCCACGCCGTCGCGTCGCCGCCGGTGTCCGGCCGCCACGCGGGAAGACCGCCGGCCAGGAGCGCGGCTTCGTCGACCTTGCCGTTCGCGTTCCGCGGCAGCTCGTCGACGCGGAAGACGTGGTGCGGCCGCATATAAGCCGGGACCGTCTCGGCCAGGTGCGCTTCGAACGCGTCGAAGGGCAGGTCGCCGGCCACGACGAAGGCGAGCAGTTCGGCGGTGGCCGCGCGGCGCACGGCCACGTGGGCCTGCCGGATCCGCGGGTGCGAGAGGAGGCGCTGCTCCAGCTCGCCCGGCTCGATCCGGAACCCGCGGACCTTGACCTGGCGGTCGGTGCGCCCGACGTAGGCGTAGCGCCCGCCCGGGAGCACGCGGACGAGGTCGCCGGTGCGGTAGAACCGCGCGCGGCCCTCGTCCAGCCACGGCAGCCGGACGAACCGCTGCCCGGTCTCCGCGGGCAGCCCGCGGTAGCCGAGGGCGACACCGGCGCCGGAGAGGTACAGCTCGGCGACTTCGCCTTCGGTGGCCACCCGCTCGTCCGGCGGCTCGTCCGTTTTGACGACTGCCACCGCGCCGGTGCCCGGCAGCGGGCGGCCGATCGGCACCACGTCGCCGTCGAAGCCGCGCGGGATCGGGTAGCTGAGCGCGAACGTCGTCGTCTCGGTCGGGCCGTAGCCGTTCTGCAGCCGCGTCGGCGAGTCCGGGTTGGCCCGGTACCAGCGGCGGATCAGCGGGGCGTTGAGCTGCTCGCCGCCGATGACGACCCGGCGCACGGTCGCGAAGCTGCCCGGCACGGTTTCGGCGACCGCGTTGAACAGGGTCGCGGTGACGAACATCGTGTCGATGCGCTCCCGGACGAGCGCGTCGGCGAACGCCTGCGGGTCGCGCACGGTTTCGTCGTCGAGGATCACGCACGTGCCGCCGGTCAACAGGGGCACCCACACCTCGAAGCTGAGCGCGTCGAACGCGGGGTTGGCCAGGCAGGCGAACCGCGTGCCGATCTCGAGCCAGCCGGGCTCGGCCAGCCGCAGGATCCCGGCGTCGCGGACCTCGACGCCCTTGGGCCGCCCGGTCGTACCGGAGGTGGCGAAGAGGAACGACGCCGGCGCCGGTTCGGCGGGCACACCCACTTCTGCGGCTTCGGCCAGCAACTCGGCCGGGGGGATGCCGGGCGGTTCGTCGCCGACCACGATCGCAGCGCCCGCGTCGGCGAGGATGACCTCCCGGCGCGCGGGCGGGCTCAGCCGGTCGAGCGGGACCACCTGGCCGCCGAGGCGCAGCACGCCCAGCATGACCTGGACCAGCTCCGCCGAGCGCGGCAGGCTGACGGCGACCGCGTCGCCCGGGCGGATTCCCCGGCGGGACAGCGACTCCGCGACGGCGGCGGCCCCCGCGTTCAGCTCGGCGTAGGTGAGACGGCGGTCGCCGTCGGACACGGCGAGGGCGTCCGGGTGCCGCAGGGCCCGGTCGTGGACGCGGCGGGCGATCGAGGTCATCGGGCCGCCAGCTCGGCCGTGATCAGCTTCGCGACCAGCGGTAACGCGTCGCTCTCCAGCATGTCCCAGTGGCCGCAGTCCGCGGGGACCACCTCGAATGCGCCGCGGGCGCGGCGGCGCCAGAACTCGGCGCTGCCGGGGACCGGGTCCTCGCCGACGGCCTGCACGAAGAGCACGCGCGCGGCGGTTTCGCCGGGGTCGTGTTCGCGCGCGGTCAGCCGGTTGTGGTTGTACGTGCGGTGGTAACGCTCGATCTGCGCGTCCTCGATCCCGGGGTACATCCCGTTGAAGCGGACCAGTTTCTCGCGGAACTCGGCCGCGGGCACCGGTTCGATCGCCGCCTTCGCGGCCGGGTCGTCGGTGGCGGCCGTGTCGAGCAGGACGACGCTGGCACGCTCGCCGAGCCGGCGGCCCATCTCGTAGGCGATCAGCCCGCCGTAGGAGAGTCCACAAAGGACCAATTTTTCCTCCGGCCGCGGGTCGACGAGCCGCAGGTACTCTTCGGCCATCGCTTCGACGCTCGGCAGCGGCTCCTCCCCGGCGTTGAGCCCGGGGGACTGGATGCCGACGACCCCGGCGTCATCGGGCAGCAGCCCGCTCAGCGGCAGGTAGCAGAACGCCGTGCCGCCCGCCGGGTGCACGCAGACGACCCGGGCCGGGCCCGTGCCGCGGCGGAACTCGATCAGGCTGCCGGTCTCCGGTGGGCGGTCCGCGCGCAGCAGCGCGGCTTGCGCCTCGATGGTCGGGTGCAGGATGACGTCCCGGATCGGCAGCTCCCGGCCGAACTCCGCGCCGATCGCGTGGGCCAGCTTGATCGCCGAGATCGACGTGCCGCCGACGTCGAAGAAATCGTCCGAGACGCCGATCGCCGGGTGCACCAGCAGGTCCCGCCAGATCCGCAGCAGCGCGAGTTCGGCGTGGTCGCGCGGAGCGGTGGTGTTCACCGCGGCGGGGGCGCTCGTGCGGGCACGCGCCAGGACGGCGTCGCGGTCGAGCTTGCCGCTGCGGCTCAGCGGCAGCCGGTCGAACTCGGCGAACACCGACGGGATCATGTAGTCCGGCAGCCGGCCGGCCAGCGCGGCCCGCCATTCGTGCGGTGTCCGGCCGGCGCCCGCGACACCGGCGACGAGCCGCGGCTCGCCTTCGCGGTCCACCAGCACGGCGGCTTCCTGCACCCCGGGCACGGCCAGCAGCGCGGCCGTCACCTCGCCGGGCTCGATGCGGAAGCCGCGCAGCTTGATCTGGTCGTCGCGGCGGCCGGCGTATTCGGCTTCACCGCTCGGGAGCCACCTGGCCAGGTCCCCGGTCCGGTACATCCGCGCGCCGGGCATGAACGGGTCCGCGACGAACCGTTCGGCGGTCAGGTCGGGCCGGTGCAGGTAGCCGCGGGCCAGGCAGTCGCCGGCCAGGAAGACCTCGCCGACGACGCCGGGCGGCACCGGGCGCAGCCGCTCGTCCAGGAGGTACAGCCGCGAGCCGGGCAGTGGCCGTCCGATCGGGGCCGGGCGGTCGCGCGGCTGCGGGTCGACGTGCGCGGTGGCGTAGAGCGTGGCTTCGGTCGGCCCGTAGCCGAAACAGATCCGCAGGCCGGGCCGGGCGGCCGCGAACCGGGCGAGGGCGGCCTCCGGAAGCGGTTCGACGCCGGTCAGCAGCTGCCGCAGCGCGAGCCCCTGCAGGCGCGCGGGGTCTTCGTCGGCCCACCGGACGTAGGCGGGTGGCAGGAAGGCCTGGACCACCCGGTGGTCCCGCAGCCAGGCCATCAGCGCGGCCGGGTCGGGCCGGACGTCCTCGGGCACGACGTGCAGCACGGCACCGGTGGTCAGGGGCAGCAGTAGTTCGTGCACCGAGGCGTCGAAGCCGATGCTCGACCACGCCGACGTCGCTTCGCCGGGTGTCGCGCCGAAGCGGTCCAGCCATTGGTCGAACAGGGCGAGGACGCTGTGGTGGGTGACCTCGACCCCCTTGGGACGCCCGGTGGACCCCGACGTGTAGATCACGTACGCGGTGTCGCCGGGCTCGGTTCCCGCCGGTCTGCGGGTTTCGTCGCCGTCCAGGGGGAGGTCCTCGTCGAGGACCAGCACCGGGCACGCGTCCTCGATCATCGCCGCGCGCCGGGCGGCCGGCTGGGTGGGGTCGAGCGGGAGGTAGGCGGCCCCGGTCTTCAGCACGCCCAGCACGGCGGTGACCAGGTCCCTCGACCGTCCACTGAGGACACCGACCACCCGTCCGCGGCCGGCCCCGCGGGCCCGCAGCGCGTTCGCCAGTTTCGTGCTGCGGCGGTCCAGCTCGCCGTAGGTGCAGGTCCGGCCGTCGCAGACGAGCGCGGGGGCGTCCGGGGTGGTGTCGGCGTGCGCGGTGAACCGCTCGACGAGCCCGCCGGGCCGCCGGTTCGGCCGCGGGCCGGTGCTCCAGGAGGTGAGGATCTCGCGGCGTTCGGCGTCGTCGAGGAGCTCGTAGGTGGTGATTTCCGCGTCCGGCCGCGTGGCCAGCTGGTCCAGCAGCCGCACGAGGTAGCGGGCGTACCGCTCGGCGGTGGCGTGGTCGAAGAGGGCGACGGCGTAGTCGAGGTGGCCCTCGACGTCACCGGCTTCGTGCGCCAGGCCGAGGGCCAGGTCGAACTTCGCGGGAGCGTGCTCGACGTCGAGGGGCGCGACGGCCACGCCGGGCAGTTCGAGGAGGTCGTGCTGGGTGGGCACCCAGGCGAACATCGTCTGGAACAGCGGGGTGTGCGCCGGGCTGCGTGGCGGGTTGACCAGCTCGACGACCCGTTCGAAGGGCAGCTCGGCGTGGTCGATGGCGCCCCGCAGGGCCGCGCGGACCTCCGTGAGCAGGGTGGTGCCGGTCCGTGAGCCGGACAGGTCGGCGCGCACGGCCAGGGTGTTGACGAAGAAGCCGAGCGTGTGCTCGCCGGCGTCGTCCCGGTTGGCGGTGGGGACGCCGACAACGATGTCAGTTTGCGCGGAAAGTCGGGATAGCAGCAGGTACCAGCAGGTCAGGATGGTGGAGTAGAGGGTGACGCCGTGCTCGCGCGCCAGGGTCTTCAGCCGCGCGGTGAGCTCCGGCCCGAGCTTCACCGGCACCCGTGCGCCCCGGAAGTCCTGTCGGGCGGGCCGCGGCCGGTCGGCGGGCAGTTCCAGCACCGGGGGGACGCCGTCGAGCCGGTCCCGCCAGTAGTCCTCGTGCCGCGACGGGCCGGCACCGGCCAGCCAGTCTTGTTGCGCCCGCGCGTGGTCGCGGTAGGGCCGTGCGGGCGGCAGGGCGGCTTCGGTACCGCTGAGTCCGGCGGCGTAGAGGAGGCCGAGTTCGCGCAGGAGGAGGGTCCGCGACCAGCCGTCGAAGACGGCGTGGTGGACGGTGATCAGGAGAACGTGGTCGCCATCGGACCCCACCAGCAGCCGGGCCCGGGCCAGCGGCGCCCGCGTCAGGTCGAACGCCTCCAACGCCTCGGCCCGGCGCAGCTCAGCCGCTTCCTCCGGCCGTCCGGAGACATCGTTGACAAGGCACGCGAACCCGACATCCTCGACCACCTGCACCGGCCGCCCGTCCTCGACGACGAACCGGGTCCGCAACGCCTCGTGCCGCTCGGCGAGAGCATCGAACGCCCGCTGCAGCGCTTCTCGATCCACCGGCCCGCGCAACGCGAACGCCATCGTCTCGTTGTAGGCCGCTCCGGCCCCGTCCAGCTGGGAAACGGTCCAAAGGCGCTGCTGGCCGGACGACAGCGGGGCGGACACGCGCATGGAGGGCCTTTCCGGTGGGGGGCGGGCGAGCCTGCGCCGTCGCAGCCGCGTTGGGGAAACGCTCTCTGTCTTCCGCGCCAGTTAACACCACACCATCGGGTGGTGCCAAAAGTCTGCCCGGAAGTCCCTGCGCGAGTGGGTAAAGCGTCAGCCCCGGAGCAGCTCGTCGACGGCCGTCGCCTCGCGGCTCTTGAGCGCCGTGTAGCTGTCCAAGGCTCGTCCGGCGTGGCTTCTGCTCGCGGTGAGGTCGCCGAGACCGCGGCGAGCTGCTCGATCCGCCGCGACGAGATCGACAGGGCGTCCGCCAGCCGCCGCAGCCGGCCCGGCAGGTCGGCCCGCAGGTCCGCGTAGTGGAACCACGCCACCCGCGGCTCGTCGCGGTGGTCCCAGAACGTCCGCACGTGGTGGACCAGGTTCGCCGGGCTCACCCCGAACGAGTCCGACGACGGCGTGGGTTCCGCGTCCACCCATACGTCGTCGCGTCCAGCCACGGGGAAATCTCCGTGAGCGGCCGGGGCAAGCTCGGCGGTGTCGAAGACCAGCGGCGCGCACAGCATCTGCATCCACGTCGTGCCGCACTTCGGCGGGGTCCGGCTCCCCACCCGGTGAGCCGCCAGAATCCCACGGTCCCCGGTGCGCGGGCTATCCGCGAGCCGGGGGAATCACCAGGCCGGCGTGAACTTCACCGGCAGCGCCGCCAGCCCGCGGAACAGCGGTGACGGCCGCCAGGCCAGTTCGCCGGCCGGCACCGCCAGCCCGACGTCCGGCAGCCGGTCGAGCAGGACCTCGATCGCCGCCTCGGCGATGACCTTGGCGATCTCCTGGGCGGCGTACGGGCACCGGTGTTCGCCGTGGCTGAACGACAGGTACGCCTGGTTGCCGGTCGAGGCCTGCGGGACCGGCCGGACGAGCGGGTCCTGGTTGGCCGCGGCGAGCCCGAGGATGAGCAGGTCGCCCTTGCGGATCTGCCGGCCGCCCAGTCCGAGGTCGTGGACGGCGAACCGGCCCGGGAAGTTCTGCGTCGGCGTGTCCTCCCAGAGCACCTCGTTCAGCGCCTGGCCGACGCTGCGGCGCCCGCCGGACAGCGTCATCGCGAAGCGGTCGTCGGTGAGCATCAGGCGCAGGGTGTTGCCGATCCAGTACGCGGTGGGCAGCTGGCCCGCGTTCATCAGGTGCAGCAGATCTTCGGTGATCTCCTCGTCGGCGAGCCCGGCCGGGTGGGCCAGCAGCCGCGAGGTGACGTCCGGGCCGGGGGCGCGCCGCTTGGCTTCGACCATCCGCCGCACCTTGTCCCGGACGCGCGCGTACGCCTCGTTCGCGCCCTCGCCGGCGGCGTGCGTCCGGTAGACGTCCTGGACCAGGTCGGCGGTTTCCGCGTCCGGCACGCCGATCATGCGGGCCACGACGGGCAGCGGGATCCCGTCGGCGTACTGGGTGATCAGGTCGGCCTCGCCGCTGCCGGCGAAGGCGTCGACGAGCTGATCGGCCACCTGCTGGGCCCGGGCGCCCAGCTCGAACTGGTCGACGGCGCCGAGGGCCTCGTCGAGCGCCTGGGCCCGCCGCCGGTGCTCGGCGCCCTCGGCGAACATCATCGTGGGCTGGTGGGCCAGCAGCGGGAGCAACGGCCAGTCGGGCGGGACGCGGTCCCAGGCGTTCCAGCGCCGCGAATCGCGCCCGAAGACCTCCGGATTGCTGACGACGTACTGCACTTCGCGGTACCCCAGGACCAGCCACGCCGGCACGTCCCCGTCGAGCAGCACCGGGGCCACCGGCCCGTGCGCCCGCCGCATCTCCGCGTAGAGATCCGCCGACGTCTGCTGGAAACCCGGCCCGGACAACCGGGTGGCGAGGGCGGGCTGAGGGGTGCTCATGAAGTGGTCTCCCGGGCGGCGGACAGGGCGAAGAGGTGGTGGACGAGGGAGAGCAGGACGGTCTTGCTGGAGTCGCGCCGGCGGGCGTCGCAGTCGATCAGCGGCACGTCGGCGGACAGGTCGAGGGCCTGGCGCACCTGGTCGAGGGAGTGTTGCGGCTCGCCGAAGTTGTTGCGCGCCACGATGAACGGCGTCCCGTGGTGTTCGAGGCGGTCGATGGAGTACCAGGAATCGGCCAGCCGGTGGGTGTCCACCAGCACGACGGCGCCCAGCGTCCCGGCGAACAAACGGTCCCAGAGGAACCAGAACCGCTCCTGGCCCGGGGCGCCGAACAGGTACAGCACCATCTGCTCGTTCAGGCTGATCCGGCCGAAGTCGAACGCGACCGTGGTGGTGGTCTTGCCGGGCGAGGCGCCGTCGTCGATCCCGATGCCCGCCTGCGTCATGGTTTCCTCGGTGCTGAGCGGGCGGATCTCGCTGACCGACCGGACCATGGTCGTCTTGCCGACCCCGAACCCGCCGACGATCACGATCTTCAGCCCGTCCCGGGCGGTGCTCGGCAGCGGGGTGCGGACGTCCTGGTCAGAGCTTCTGCAGTCCAACGAGTACCTGCTTCAGGGTTTCGAGATCGGGCAGATCGGCGGCGGCGGGAGCCGAGGACGGGTGGCGGGCGGTGACCCGGCCGGTGTCGAGCAGGTCGCACAGCAGGATCTTCACGACGCTCACCGGCAGGCCCAGCTCCGAGGCGACCTCCACCATCGCCGTCGGGTGCCGGCACAGGTGCAGGATCCGGACGTGCTCGGACTGCATGCCCGGCACCGGATCGCCTTCGCTCACGATCAGCGTCACCAGGTCCAGCGCGCTCTCGTTCGCGCGGCTGCGCCCGCCGGTGACGGTGTACAACCGGTCCGGGTCCTCGCGGTGGAGGTCTTGCCGGCTCATGTCACCCGGCCGCCGTCGGCTGCTGGGGGCGGGCCGGCGCGGTCAGATACTCGCCGAGCTGCTCGACGAGCTCGTTCATGTTGTGGCCGATGAGGCCCACGTCCGCGTCGTCGTCGGCGATCACGGCGAGGTGGGCGCCTTCGCCGGCTTCCACGATGAACAGCATCCCGCCGTGGAACTCGGTCATCGACTGGCGCACCCCGCCGGTCCCGTCGCCGAACTCGATGGACGTGCCGTACGCCAGGCTCTGGATGCCCGAGGCGATGGCGGCCAGCTGGTCGGCCTGGTCGACGGTGAGCCCGCGGGTGTGGCAGAGCTTGAGGCCGTCCTTGGACAGCACCAGGGCGTGCCGGGTGCCCGGCGTCTTGCTCCGGAGGTTCTCCAGCAGCCAGTCCAGGTCGTGGTCCGTGGTGTTCATCGGCTGTCCTCCGAGGAAGCAGAAGGGCGGGTTCCCCGGCCGGCCGCGTGGAACGCGCTGAACTTCGCGCCGGCGTCGGCCCGGGCGGGGGCGGGACTCGGCGCCGGTGGTGGCGGCGGCTTGGGCGCGGCGGCCAGCGTCTGCCCGCGGCGCCGCTGCGGCAGCCCGGGCGATGAACTCTCCACTGTGGACACTGATGCGGCGGCCACGGCCACTGGTTCGGGCTTCTCGACCGGAGGCACGACCGGCGGGGTGTCCGGTTCGGCCTGGGTGATCAGGAGCCGCGGGATCAGCACCACCACGCCGGTGCCGCCCCGCGCGGACGGCCGGAAGTGCACGGTCAGGCCGTGCTTGCGGGCCAGGCACCCCACCACGGCCAGGCCCAGCCGGGTCCCGGACAGCGTGGTCAGGTCCAGCGGCTCGGCGGACACCGCCCGCACCGCCCGCTCCAGTGCGGCGGGCCCCATGACCAGGCCGCTGTCCTCGATGGTGACCACCACCCCCGCCTGCACCTCCTCGACGTACACGTGCACGTCCTCCGAGGGAGGGGAGAAGCTCGTGGCGTTGTCCATCAGTTCGGCCAGGGCGTGCATGACGCCTTCGGCGGCGTACCCGGCGACCGCGACGGTGCTGGTCGAGTGCGTCCGCACCCGCTGGTAGGCGCTGATGCGCCCCATCGCGCCGCGCAGGATGCTCTCGATGACGATCGGCTTGGTCCAGCGCCGGCCGGACCGCGCTCCGGTCAGCACGGCGATGCTGTCCGCCAGCCGGCCCGCCTGCGCGGTGCTGTGGTCCAGTTCGAGCAGATCGCCGAGCACGGTTTCGTCGTGGCGGCCTTCCATCTCGCGCAGGTCGGCCAGCATGCTGGTGGCCAGCGCCTGGACGCGGCCGGCGGCGTTGGCGCAGGCCGCCATCGTGGCCGCGCGCATCCGCTCGCCCCGGCTGATCTCCTGCGCGACCGTGTCCAGCAACCGCCGGTGGGCCCCGGCGACCGAGTCCGGCACTTTGGCGAGCGCGGTGTCCGCCGACGCGCCGTCGCGCACCCGCTGGACCAGGGCGGGCACCGTGTCGTCGGCGAGCCGGACGGCTTGGGCGTCCAGTGCCTCGATCCGGCCCCGGTACCGGCGCGCAACCTGCGCGAAGTGCGCGGCGAGCGTCACCGCGGCGCACACCACCGCCGCGGTCACCCCGCCGTACCAGGCCACCAGCGTCCGGTCCGCCCCCGACGCCTCGGTCGTCAGCCACCACCACCCCGCACCGGTGACGACGACGGCGACCGGCAGGACGTAGCGGGCGGGTAACTGCACTGACATCGATCAGGTCCTCGGGGGCGGTCGGAGACAGGACAACGGCGCGCGGCACCCGGATTTCGGGCTGCGCCGGGGTGCGGAGCGGATTTCACGGAATGGGCAAGCGGGAGCGTCGCCAGGGCGAGGACGACCCTAGCGCCGATCTTTCCCGTCCGTAAGAGTCAATCTTCTCCGGCACATATTTCGCCGATCGCCGTCGTTTCTTGAAAGTCAATTACCGACGCGCCGGGAAACGCCCGGGAAACGGGGTACCGCCGGTTCACTGTCCGAAGTGGACGAACTGCGCCCACTTGCCCGGCTCGTAGGGCGACTCGTCCCGCAGCCGCTTCACCACGGCGTGCAGGGCGGCGGCCGTGCCCGCCGGGTCGAGGGTGCCGTCCGGTCGGGCGAGGGATCCGTAGACGCCGGCCGTGACGGTGGCCGCCGTTTCTTCGCCGATGGCCCACAACGTCGAGACCACTTGGCGGAACCCGGCGATCTGGAGGGCCGCGGCCAGGTGGCCGGCTTCGTCCGGCGCGGCCGCGTCGGGCATCGCGGTGTGGCACGCCGACAACACCGCCAGATGGGCGTCTTCGAGATCGAGCCGGCTGATGCCGGTGGTGGTGAGCGGGCCGTCGGCGAGGAACAGCGCGGCTTCGCCGTCCGGGGTCGTGCCACCGTGGCAGGCGAAATGCGCGCACGAGTACTCCGTCAGCCGCTCCGTCACATTCCGGACGGTCGCCTGCGCGCCGGCCAGGATCGCGCTGCCGGCGGCGAACACGCTGACCATCTCGGCTTCGTGGACGGCGCCGGGCAGATCGGGCAGGCCGGTGACGTAGGCGGGACGTCGCTCGCAGGCGACGGCGAGCGGCCGGTGCGGGACCGGCCGCGCCGGGCGGCGGGCGTGCCGCAGCGCCCTGATCGTCGGGGTGCTGGAGGAGACCACGCGGTCGAGGACGGTCCGGCCGGGCTCGTCGTCCGGGTCGTGGTACCCGGCGGCGTGCAGCGGGCTCAGCGCGAGGGGACCGGTGGGGCACCACCACAAGCGCGACCCGGGCGGGACCCGGATCTCGTCGAGCACCGGCTCGGCCACGGTGTCCCACAGCCATTCCAGGTAACCCAGCAGCAGTTGCTCCCGCGGCCCGGAGGAAAGCCCGCCGGTGCCTTTCTGCGCGGTCGCGGCGAGGTAGGCCTGGGTGCGGTCGTGCGCTTCGGCGTGGGTCAAGCCGTCGAGCGGGATGACGTGGCTGCCGTCCGGGGTCAGCACGACGGCGTCACAGCGGATCCGGCTGACGTTCACCAGCACGATCGGACCGGCCGCCGAGGACTTCGCGAGTTCCGCGAACGGCGTCGGACGCAGGAAGCCGGCGAACCCGGGCCGGGTCCGGATGTCGGCGACGACCGCGTCCCACTCGGCCGCCGCGGCCCGCCGGTCCGGGGCGTCCGGGTCCACGGCGCTCAGCCGGTCGGCCAGCTCGGGGTGGGCCGCCCGCAGCCCGGTCAGGTCGGCGCGGCGGTCCAGGACCTGGCTCCACCACAGGGAACGGCCGTGCTCCAGCAGTTCGACCGCCCGCTCCGGCCGGCCCGCGGCCAGTGCCGCCGCGGCCGCGTCCCCGGCGAGCCCGGGCCACTGCGCGACGAGCTTCCCGCGGTCGGTCGCGGACAGCCCCCGCCACACCAGTTGCGGCAGGAGTTCCACGGCCTGCTCGTAGAGGTCGGCGACCTCGCCCGCGTCGTCACCGCGCCCGGCGCGCAGCTCCGCGAGCGTCACTAGGGCGCGCATCCGGTCGAACGACCGGCCTTCCGGCAGGGCCGAGAGGACCGCGATGGCGTCGTCCGGACGGCCGAGCGCGGTGTAGGCCTCGGCGAGGCCCTGGAGCGCGATCGTGTGCAGCGGCGCCTCTTCGCTCGTCGCCGCGCGGACTTCCGTGAAGGCGGTGACGGCGTCGAGCAGGTCCTGCCGGCCGGTGCGCAGCTGCCCGCGGTCGCTCAGCGCGAGGCCGGCGTTGAGCAGGGCGTGGACGTCGTACTCCTGGCGCAGTGCGGCGTCGAGGTGGTCGATCGCCGCGTCGAGGTCCGCCGGCTCGCCGGTGGCGAGGAAGCGCTGCCGCAGCCGGTTGCCGAGGTTGGCCCGGGCGTTGGCGATCCGCAGGGGCCCGGCCGTCGCGACCGCCCGCTCGCCGACGGCGATCGCCTCGTCGAGGTCGTGCCGCCGCCCGAGGTGGCTGTAGCGGTAGAACAGCGCGCTGCCCAGGATGTGCAGGCTGGTGGTGCCGTGGGCGTCGTCGAGCTCGACGCCCCGGCGGGTGAGCGTGACCGCCTCGTCGAGATCGGCGCTGTCGCGATCCCGCAGGAACCGGTTGACCAGCGCGGCGGCGAGGTTGCCCAACTCCTCGAGCACGTCGGCCGGGCCGTCCACGGGACGGCCGATCGCGGCGCGCTGCAGGTCGATCGCGGCGTCCAGCTCGGCGCGGTCGCCGGTGAGCTCGTAGCGGAGCATGAGCGCGGGACCCAGCCGGGTCTCGATCAGCCACCGGCGCGGGTGCCCGGACGGCACCGCGGCCAGCAGGGCCTCGCCGTCGGCGCAGATGCGGTCCAGCAGGGCGCGGTCGCGGGTCTGCTGGTACTCCCCGAGCAGGCGGGAGAGCCGGTTTCCGTGGCGCACCAGCTCGGCCGGGTCGCCGGCCACCTCGGCGGGCGTGCTCCGCGGTTCTTCGGGGCCGGCGACGTACTCCAGGGTGACGCCGGGCGGCGGCTCGTACTGCCGCACCGGGCCGCGGGCCTCCAGCACGCTCGCCAGCCCGCGCTCGGCCGCGGCGCGGAGTTCCGCGTCCGGCGCGTGCTCGACGGCCTGCCGCAGGTAGTGCGCCGCCGTGTCGAGGTCGGCGACGTCGCCGGTCGACTCGTGGCGCTCGCGGTACAGCCGGCCGATGTTGTGCACGGTGATCGTCCAGACCTGGTGCCCCGGCGGGTAGACGTCGAGGACCTGGCGTTCGGCCTCGAGGAAGGCGTCGAGGGAGGCGCGGGTCCGCTCGTGGTCGTGCCGGAGGCGGCGGACGTCGGCCGCCACGGTGAGGAAGGGACGGCGGTTGCCGTCGTCCGGCGGGCACCGCTGCAGCGCCCGGTCGATCTCCTCCTCGGCGGCACCGAGGAGGGCGACGTCGCCGGTGGCCTCGATGTGGTGGATCAGGGCCGTGCAGCGCAGCGCCCCGATCGCCGCGCGGTCCGGATGATCGGCCGGAAGCGCCACCAGCGCCCGCTCCAGCAGCTCGCTCACCAGGCCGAAGAGGTGGACGGCGCCGGTCGACCCGGCCAGCAGGTGCAGTTCCCGGGTGGCGAGCACCGACTCCTCGGCGCGGGAGCGGTCGCCGGTGAGCACGCCCAGCCGCAACGCGCTTTCGGCGATCGCGGCCAGCGAGAACGGGACCAGATCGGGCTGGTCCGCCCGCACGAGCGGCAGCAGTTCGCGGTAGTGCTCCAGGGCCCGGCCGAGGTCCGGCACCGAACCGGTGGCCTGGTGCCGCCGCATCCGCGCGTCACCGAGGAACATCAGGGTCGCGGGCCGCTCGGGCGCGTCGGGGGCGCACCGCTCGAAGGCGGCCGTGCCCGCGGCGATCGCCTGCTCGAGGGCGGCGAGGTCGCCGGACTCCTCGAAGGTGGCGAGCCACCCCTTGCCCTCCCACAGGGCGCCGCCGACGAAATCGTCGTCCGCCTGCCCTTTCCGCCGCCCGAACACTGGCGCCCCCTCGCGACCGGTTGGCCACCGATGGTAGTGCGGATGGCTAGACTCCGTGATCGTCCGACGTCGGAAGGGGGCGCGGTGGACTCCGAAGCCGATCACCTGGCCTTGTGGTGCCTGCTGCTGCCCGAGTTGCGGACGGCGGCGCGCCGGAGCGGGGTGCTCGACCGGCTCGACCGCGACGCCGATCGGGTGAAACAGGGCGGTCCGGCGAAGACCGCGCTCAAGAAGTGGGGCCCGGTCGGGCCCGACGGCGCACCGCGCAGCTGGGCGGACCGGCCGGCGCTCGGGATCGCGGCGCTGCCGGGCGGGGGCCGCGCGCCCGGCGTCGGCGCGGGGGAGTACGGCTGCCCGCTCGACCGGTGCGCCCGGGTGGCCACCCGGGACGAGAACGGCCACCCGCCGCGCTGCGCGGCCTTCGACGCCTCGATGCGGCCGAAGTGACCGGCTTCCTGACCGAGGTGGGCAAGCGGCTCGGCAACCGCTGGGTCACCGCGATCCTGCTGCCCGGCCTGCTCCTCGTCGCCGTGGTCGTCGCCGCGTCCACGCTGGGGCACGGGCATCCGTTCGCCTTCTCCCGGCTGTCCGCCCGGGCCGAGTTCTCCGCCCGGCCCGCGCGGCTGGTCGTTCTCGCGGCCGTGGTGCTCGCCGCCGCCGGACTGGCCGGCACCGCCGCCGGTGGCCTGGGCAGGCTGGTCCAACGCTGGTGCCTGCGCGAACGGTTCCTGACCGGCGGGCTGCTCCAGCGGACCCGGTGGTCGCGGCGGAGCCGGGCGTTGGCCGCCGCGGACCGGGCCGGCACCCCGGTCGTACCGGCCTACCTGCCGCAGCGGCCGACCTGGCTGGGCGACCGGGCCCGGCTGCTCGAAGTCCGGGTCCGGGCGCAGTACTACGTCAGCGCGGCCCTGGTGTGGCCCAGGCTGTGGCTCCTGCTGGACGAAGACGCGAGACGCCCGATCACCGACGTCCGCACCCGCTACGCCGAGGCCGCGACGCTGGCCGGCTGGGGACTGCTGTACCTCGTTCCCGGTGTCCTGTGGTGGCCGGCGCTGCTGGTCGCCGCGGGGGTGCTGCTCACGGCGTGGAGCCGGCTGCGGGAAACCATGGCGGAGTTCGCCGACCTGGCCGAGGCGGCGATCGATCTGCGGCTGCGGGACCTGGCCGAGAAGCTCGGTGTCCCGCTCGGTGCCGAAATGGGGCCGGCGGAGGGCCGGTCCCTCGACGACCTCCTCGGCAAAGCCGGCTGAGACGTCTGCAAAGGACATACGGATGGGACTGTTCTCCAAGCGCCCCCGGGCCTTGCCCGCCGACCTCGAACGCCGGGCCCGGGCCGCGGGCGCGATGTTCGACGCCGGCCAGTTCGCCGCGGCGGAGCTCAGCCTGACTTCCCTCTTCGCCGACTGCGAGACCGCGGCCGGTCCGGACCACCCGGGCACCCTCGCCGTGCTCGACCTGCTCGGCTCCACCCAGTTCCGGCGGGAGCGGCTGCCCGAGTCCGCCGTCAGCCACCGGGAGGCGCGCCGCCGGGCGGTGTCGGCGCTGGGGCCCGACCACCCGGAAACCCTGAAGTACGGCCACAACCTCGGCTGCACCCTGTCCGTGCTGCGGGCGTGGGACGAGGGCCTGCCGGTCCTGCGGGACGTGGTGAGCCGCCGGACCCGGAAACTGGGGGAGCGGCACCCCGACACGATCGACACCGCCAAGACGCTGGGGGCCGCGCTCTACATGACCGGTGACAAGCAGGCCGCCGCGGTCACCCTCCAGGCGGCGTACCACGCGGCGCTGAAGGCGTTCGGAGCCGATGACCCGCTGACGCAGGAAGTGGCGCACAACCTGCAGATCGTACTGCGCAACCTGTGACCGGTTTCCCTCGAACCGATTCGACGGCGTCGGCGATGCTGGTGTAATTTTCCCAGCTTCTGCCTTGGTCCGGCTACTATCCTGGGCGAGTCGATCCGGCGAACCGGTTCGACCACCCGTGGAGAGGACACCGATGTCCGGCTCAGCGCACCAGGTCCCGAAGCCGTTCGCTCTGTTCGTCGTCCTGCTCGCCGTCCTGGCCGGCGTGCTGGTGCCCGCGGACCGGGCGCACGCGGCGGCGAACACGTTCACCCTCGGCGTCACGCGCACCGACACCGCCGGCCGCCCGCTGCAGCTGCACGGCCTCGGCATCGTCAAGGCCGGGAACACCTGGTATGGCTTCGGCGAGGACAAGACGGGCCAGACCACGGCGAACACCGCCTTCCAGGACATCCCCTGCTACACCTCGACCGACCTGGCGAACTGGACCCACCAGGGGATCGCGCTGGCGAAGCAGAGCAGTGGCGACCTCGGCCCGAACCGGATCGTCGAGCGGCCCAAGGTCCTCTACAACGCCGCGACCCGGACGTACGTGATGTACCTGCACATCGACAGCACGAGCTACTCCGACCAGCGGGTCGGGGTGGCCACCAGCCCGACGCCCTGCGGCCCGTACAGCTACCGCGGGAGCTTCCAGCCGCTGGGCAACCAGGGCCGCGACATCGGCCTGTTCCAGGACACCGACGGAACCGGCTACCTGCTGAGCGAGAACGCCGGCCGCACCCTCCGCATCTACCGGCTGTCCGCGGACTACACGTCGGTGGCGAGCGCGGTGGCGACGCTGCCGAACTACGAATCCCCGGCCGTGGTCAAGGTCGGCGGGACGTACTACCTGCTGGCCTCGCACCTGACCGGGTGGGCCACCAACGACAACGTGTACGCGACCGCGACGTCGCTCGCCGGGCCGTGGTCGCCGTTCCGCACCTTCGCGGCGACCGGCACGAACACCTACAACAGCCAGACCGCCAACATCATCACCGTCCAGGGCAGCGCGGCGACCACGTACCTCTACGCGGGCGACCGCTGGACGGGCAACGCCATGGGCAACTCGCCGCTGATCTGGCTGCCGCTCACGATCCGCGGCACGACGGTCAACCTCGGCCAGTACCCGAGCTGGAACCTCGACGCCGACGCGGGAACGTGGTCGGCGAACGCGGGGCTGCCCGGCGACGGGACGCACGTGCTGAAGAACGCCGGCAGCTCGCAGGTGCTGGACGCCTCGGGCGCGTCGACCGCGACCGGCGGCAAGGTCATCCAGTGGCCCGCGCACGGCGGCACCAACCAGCAGTGGCGGTTGACGAAGGTCGCCGACAACGTCTTCACGCTGGTCAACGTCAACAGCGGGCTGTGCCTCGACGTGCCGGACGGGTCCAGCGCGAGCGGAGTCCAGCTGCAGCAGTGGACCTGCACCGGCGGCGCCGGCCAGCAGTGGGCCGCGGATCTGGTGGGCAGCCTCACCGGCAGCCAGTACGTCCTGGTGAACGCCGGCAGCGGCCTGACGATCGGGGTGTCCGGGTCTTCGACGGCGAACGGGGCGCCGGTCGTCCAGCTCGGCGGGACGGGCGCCGCGAGCCAGGTGTGGACGGTCTCCTGAACCGGCCGCGGTTGTGTTAGCGTGCACACCGCCCGGCTGACCCTCGGGTGCGGTCTGTTGTGGACTGTCCGGCGGTGCGGGAGGTGCGGTGCGCGGACGCGCGGTGCTCGGGGCGATCGTGGCGTTGCTCGTGGTGGCCGCGACGGTCGTCGTCCTGGTCGCGACCCGGACCGGCGGCAGCGCACCGGCCGAAGCGGCGAACCGGGCGGACGCCGCCCCCGCGATGAGCACGGCCGTCACCACCACGCCGCCGGCTTCGACCCCGGCCACCACCACGACCCCGCCCGCGACGACTTCGACGTCGTCCGGTGCCGCGGCTCCGACGTCGGCGGCCGCGCCGCTCGCCGGGCGGATCAAGCCGGGCGTGTCCCACTCCGGCGTGGCCACCTTCTACGACACCGACGGCACCGGCGCGTGCGGGTTCGACGCGAGCCCGGATCCGTTGAACGCGGCGATGAACGTCGCCGACTTCGAGGGCGCCCAGGCGTGCGGGGCCTACGTCCAGGTCCAGGCGGCGGGTGGCGCGAGCGTGACGGTGCGGATCACCAACCTGTGCCCGGCGCCGTGCCGGGTGGGGCAGGTGGACCTGAACCCGGAGGCGTTCGACCGCCTCGGGGCGCGCAACCTCGGCGAAATCCCGGTCACCTGGAAGCTGGTGAGCTCGCCGTCGCCGAAGCAGATTTCCCTGCGCTACAAGGACGGCTCGTCCCGGTACTGGTGCGGGATCCAGGTGCTCGACCACCGCAATCCGGTGGCCCGGCTGGAAGTTGGCGTCGGCGGCAGCTGGAAACGCCTGCAGCGCACCGACTACAACTACTTCCTGTCGGAGAACGGCGCCGGGTGCGGCGGGCCGGTCGCGATCACCGACGTCTACGGTGAACGGCTGGTCCTCGACCCCCTGCCGGTCAAGCCCGGGGTCGGCCAGCCGACGTCAC
Organism: Amycolatopsis sp. NPDC003731; assembly: GCF_053586895.1. Lineage (NCBI taxonomy): Bacteria > Bacillati > Actinomycetota > Actinomycetes > Pseudonocardiales > Pseudonocardiaceae > Amycolatopsis > Amycolatopsis sp. NPDC003731. Next base: position 106,312 of record NZ_JBSFNC010000013.1, read on the forward strand.
GGCAGTTCGCCCGGCACTGATCGCTCACTCCTCTTCGGCGGTCGCCGACAGGAAGGCCGCGAGGTCGTCGGTGAACCGCAGGAGCAGGTCGTAGAAGGTGCGGCGGTCCTCCGGTGCCCAGCCGGACAGGGCGTCGTCGAACCAGCCGAGCAGGGTGGAGATGTAGCGGTCGGCGATCTCGGCACCGTCGGGGGTGAGCTCGACCAGCCGGGCCCGCCGGTCGTCGGGATCGGCCAGGCCGCGCACGAGCTGCCGCCGTTCGAGCACGTGCAGGTGCCGGGTGACGTGCGGCCCGGCGACCTGCATCCGGTCCGCGATCTCGCCGACGCGCAGCGCCTTCCCGGTCATGTGCAGGGCGAGGATGATCGACAGCCCGGGCCGGTCGAGGTCGGCCCCGATCCGCCGCATCGCGCGTTCGCCGAGGCCGCTGCGGTTCATCAGGTTGCCCAGCTGCATGAGCCGGGGCAGCACGGCACGCAGGTCGCCGGCTTCTGTGTCGGCCATCACACCTCTTAGATAGCTAACTTAGGTATATAGTCGGTCTGGTCGGGGGTTGATCACGAGCATTGTCGCACCCCGGATTTGGATACCTAACTTAGCTATCGGAGGCGTCATGAAGCGAGTGTTGATTTCGGGTGCCAGCATCGCCGGTCCGGCGCTGGCCTTCTGGCTGCGGCGGGCCGGGTTCGCCGTCACCATCGTGGAAAAGGCGGCCGGACTCCGGACCGGCGGCTATCCCATCGACGTCCGCGGCACGGCGCTGGACGTCGTCGAGCGGATGGGGATCCTCCCGCGCCTGCAGGACCTGCACATCTCCACGCGGCGGCTGACGTTCCTCGACGCCGACGGTGCGGAAATCGCGTCGCTGGCCCCGGAAGCGATCATCGGGGGTGCGGACGGCGAAGACCTCGAGATCCGCCGCGGCGACCTCATCCGCACGCTGTTCGACCTGGTGCGCGACGACGTCGAGGTCCGCTTCGGCGACACGATCGAGACCCTCACCGACGACGGCGAGGTGACGTTCCGCAGCGGTCACCGGGACACCTACGACGTGGTGGTCGGCGCCGACGGCCTGCATTCCCGCACCCGCGAGCTCGTCTTCGGCGACGAGGCACCGTTCCACCACTACCTCGGCTACTGCTTCGCGGGCTTCACCATGCCCAACGACTTCGGGCTGTTCCGGGAGGGGCTCGCGTGGAGCAAGCCGGGGAAGGGCGCGGCGCTGTACGCGGTCCTCGACAGTGAAGAGGTGCACGGGTTCCTGGTCTCGGCCCGGCCGGAGCCGCCGCTCGAGGCGTTCCGCAACCCGGAGGCCCAGCGAGAACTGATCGCCCGCACCTTCGCCGGCGACGGCTGGGAGATCCCGCGCATGGTGGCGGCGATGCGCGAGGCCGACGACCTGTTCTTCGACGTGATCAGCCAGATCCACATGCCCCGCTGGTCATCGGGCCGGGTCGTCCTGGCCGGCGACGCGGCCCACGCACCATCGTTCCTGACGGGCCAGGGCACGAGCCTCGCCCTGGTGGGCGCGTACGTCCTCGCGCACGCGCTGGCGGTGTTCCCGGACCACATGGCGGCGTTCGCTGCGTACGAGAACCGGTTGCGCGGCTTCGTGGAAGCCAACCAGGCGCTGGTGAGTGCGGGCCAGGCGACGTTGTTCCCGGCGACGGCGGAAGCGTTGGAGGCCCGCAACGCCGCGCTCCGGGGGCTGACCACGGCACCGCCGGCCACGGCTCGGCCGGAGCACTCGGCGCTGGTGCTGCCGGACTTCCCGCTGCCGGTGCGATGAGGCGGCTGCCGGTACTGGATCGGCTTGGCCGGCTCGCCGCGCGTGGGGTGGTTGGTTCGCGGTGGGTGGCGCCGGTGGCTTGCTGTGCCTCGGGTGATTGGCCGGTGCCGGTTGCCCCGTTGCACTCGGGTGGCCGCCTTGCGGCGAGCGGCCTCGGCTGGCCTGCCGCGTATCGGGTGGTTGGTTCGCGGTGGGTGGCGCCGGTGGTCTGCCGTGCGCGGGATGGCTGGTCCGCGGTGAGGGGCCCCGGCTGCCCGCCACGCATCAGGTGGCTGGCCCGCTGCCACCGGCGTCCGGCGCCCGCGCCGAGCGGGGCTGCGCCTGGCGCTTCCGACCGGCACTCGCCGACCCGCGGAGGCGGGCCGGGTGCCGGGTCCACCTTGCTCGGCACCCGCCCGCCGGCCGCCTCAGGTTGCCGGGATGAGCAGGATCGGGTAGGTCCGGGGGACCACGCACAACGCGGTCGTGGCGAACATCGCGAGCGAGCTGCCGATGCACCTCTCCGCCGGGACGCTTTCCGCCTGAGCCGATGCCGATGCCGATGTCGTTGCCGATGCCGGTACCGATGCGGCCGCCGAAGCGCCGATGAGGACTCCGGTCGTCAACGCCAACGCACCCAGCGCGGCCGTGATCCGTCGCATGGTGATCCTCCTGTCGTAGAGCCGGTTTGCGATGGCGGGAGGCTGCCCCCGAAGCCCGGCCGATGAACGGGATCGCCGCCGATCGCACCGGTCCGGGTGACCCCCACCCGCACCCCACCAGCCACGGCCGGGCGGATCGGCGGGCCGCCGCGCACCAGTACGCTGAAGCGAATGAGCACGGTATCCACCCCGGAGCAGTCGATGGTCGAAACCCGGCACCAGACCCGGCTGCTCACCCTGCTCCGCGACGACGGCCCGATGTCGCGGGTCGAACTCGGCGAGCGCCTGGAACTGCCGCGCGCCCGGGTGGGCGCCGAGGTCGCCCGCCTGGCCGAGGTCGGGCTCGTCGAAGCCGCCGGGCCGTCGGCCAGCCGGGGCGGGCGGCGGTCCACGCTCGTCCGGCTCGCGGGGGAACTGCGGGTGCTCGCGGTCGACGTCGGGGCGACGTCGGTCGGCGTGGCCGTCACCGATGCTTCGTGCGAGGTGCTCGCGCACGCCGTCGAGGACTGCGATGTGCGGCAAGGCCCGCACCCGGTGCTGCGGCGGGTCGCCGAGCTCGCCGCGAAGGTCCGGGACGAGGCGCCCGGCCGGCTGATCGCCGCCGGGATCGGGCTGCCGGGGCCGGTCAGCTTCGCCGAAGGCATGGCCGTCGCGCCGCCGATCATGCCCGGCTGGGACCGGTTCAACGTCCGCGACCACCTCGGCGGGCTGTGGGGCTGCCCGGTCGCGGTGGACAACGACGTCAACGCGATGGCGCTCGGCGAGCGGCACGCCGGGGTCGCGCGCTCGACCGACGACCTGATGTTCGTCAAGATCGGCACCGGGATCGGCTGCGGGATCGTGCTCGGCGGCAAGGTCTACCGCGGGGTCGCGGGCACGGCGGGCGACATCGGGCACATCCGGCTCGACGACTTCGGCCCGACCTGCGCGTGCGGCGAGGTCGGCTGCCTGGAGGCCTACTTCGGCGGGGCCGCGCTCGCCCGCGACGGGCTGGCCCTGGCTCGCAGCGGCCGGTCGGCGCACCTGGCCGAGGCGGCCGCCGAGCGCGGGGCGGTGACGGCGCGTGACGTCGGCCGCGCCGCCGCGGCCGGCGACTCCGGCGCGGTCAACCTCATCCGCGACGGCGGACGGCGGCTCGGCCAGGTCATCGCCTCGCTGGTCTGCTTCATCAACCCGGGCATGGTGGTGATCGGCGGCGGGGTGGCCCAGCTCGGGCACCAGCTGCTCGCCGAGGTCCGCAGCGCGGTGTACCGGCGCTCGCTGCCGCTGGCCACCGGAAACCTGCCGATCGTGCTGTCCGAGCTGGGCGAGACGGCGGGCGTGATCGGGGCCGCCTGGTCGGCCACCGACCGGGCGTTCACGCTGAGCAGCTGAGCGGCCCAGTCGGGATGCCTCCCCAAGGTCGCGAATGACTCATTCGCGACCTCCGACGTCCCGAATGAGTCATTCGCGAC